>CALFRK010000007.1 GCA_937919625.1 uncultured Ilumatobacter sp. | reverse complement strand
CCCCGGCCCGAACCCCCGCCGGCCCGCCTGACCCCCGGCCCGAACCCCCGCCGGCCCGCCTGACCCCCCGTTCTTGTCACGTTTTTCGTGAGCGCTCACGAATTCGGTGACACAGACACCCCGGCCACCCAAGATCCAGACCACCAGCCCGTTCTTGTCACGTTTTTCGTGAGCGCTCACGAATTCGGTGACAGAGACGTGGCTAGGGCGGACTTGGTGGGGGCGGACTTGGTGGGGGCTGACTTGGGGGGCTGACTTGGGGGGCGGACTTGGGTGGCTCGTTGCTGGCCCTGGACCCCGCCGGGCACGAATGACCGATATCCTGAGGCTCCCCCCGTTCTCGTCACATCTTTCGTGAGCGCTCACGAAAACCGTGACACAGACGGATGTTGGGACACCGCACCATGAACCAGGACTACGCCCAACGCAGACGAGTTGCCGTCGCACTGGCGATCACCGTGATTGCCGTACCAGCCGCATTCTTGCTGAACCGCGACAACGCACCAGCCGCTGCTCCAATCGGCACCGTGATCGGCCGCGCCGCCGGCGACGACTCGAGCGCCCAGCAGGCACAACCCGCCAACGCACCCTCGGCTACCGACGCGATGGGAACAACCCCGGTCGGGTACCTCGACGGCACCGTGCCAGCTCGCGATTCGGACCCCGCCACGATCGCGATTCCGCGCCTGCCACAGTCGATCGACGGCACCGGCTCGTTTCGTCGCGAACTCAGCAATGTCGCCGGCTGCATAGCAAAAGGTGTGCCATACAACACGCGGATCACCGTGACCAACCGCGACAACAGCCGCAGCGTGACGTGCATCAACAACGTCGGCGGCGTCGCACCGAACGTCGATGTCGTGCTGCACCCCGACGCCTTCGTGCAGATCGCCGACCTCTCCGACGCCCCGATCGCAGTGCAGATCACCTGGTGACACACTCACGCACCCGCATCCATGAGCTGTTGGGCGAAGGTGGGCTGGCGCCCCGTCGCGATCTTGGGCAGAACTTCGTCGCCGACCCGAACACGGTGCGCCGGATCGCCACACTCGCCAACGTCGGCCCCGGCGATCACGTCGTAGAGATCGGTGCCGGGCTTGGGTCGCTAACGCTGGCGCTCGCCGAAACGGGCGCCGAAGTGATCGCCGTCGAGGTCGATCGCGGGATCGTGGCCGTCTTGCGGTCGGTCGTCGAGGGGCTACCCAATGTCACCGTTGTCGAGGCCGACGCCACCAAATCCGACTGGACGTCGATGCTCGGATCGCGGGTCGGCTGGACGCTGGTCGCCAACCTGCCCTACAACGTCGCCACCCCGCTGGTGTGCGATCTGCTCGACGACGTGCCCGCTGTCGAATCGATGCTGGTGATGGTTCAGAAAGAAGTCGCCGAACGCTTCGCCGCCGGACCCGGCTCGAAACAATACGGGGCCGTCAGCGTGAAGATCGCCTATTGGGCGACGGCCAAAGTGGTCGCCGCCGTGCCGGCGACCGTGTTCGTGCCCCGCCCAAACGTCGAGTCAGCACTGGTACGGATCGACCGCCACGCCCCGCCCGACACCGATCCCGGCCCGTTGTTCGAGCTCGTCAAACAGGCATTCGGACAGCGCCGCAAGATGCTTCGGCGATCGCTGGCCGGCACCGTCAGCCCCGAACAGTTCGCCGCTGCCGACATATCGCCAGAAGCCCGCCCCGAACAGATCGGCCTGACCGAATGGTGCCGCCTCGCCAGCGTGCTGTCCGAGGCGCTTCCAAAGGTGCCAGGCGTTACCGAAGGTGCCAGGCACCTGAGGTAACGATGGTCCGACTGCATGCACCGGCGAAACTGACGTTGTCGCTGCGGATTACGGGGTTGGGCGACGACGGCTATCACCTGATCGACGCCGAGATGGTCAGCCTGTCGCTGCACGACGTCGTGACGATCGACCCGACCGGCGACGGCATCGAAGCGACCGGCCGGTTCGCTGCCGGAGTACCGACCGACGACTCGAACCTGGTCGCCAAGGTGTTGCGGTTGGCGCAGCGCAGCGCCCACGTCACGATCGACAAGCGGATCCCGCACGGCGGTGGTTTGGGCGGGGGGTCCAGCGATGCCGCAACCGTGCTTCGTTGGGCGCGCTGGCCGACCGACCCGCCAGGACTCGAAGCGGCCGCCCGGCTGGGCGCCGACATCGCCTTCTGCCTGGTCGGCGGACACGCCCGAGTACGGGGGATCGGCGAGGTCGTCGACCCACTCCCCCACCTCGATCGGTCGGTCACGCTGGTGATCCCGCCACTGAGCGTCAGCACACCAGCCGTCTATCGGGCGTGGGATCAGCTGGGCGGCCCAACGGCAGCCGGCCCCAACGATCTCGAACCAGCGGCGATCATGGTCGAACCCGAACTGGCGCGTTGGCGCGATCTGATCGGGGACGCGTGTGGAAGCACACCAATACTGGCAGGCAGCGGCGCCACGTGGTTCGTGCACGGCGAACACGACAACGCCCTCGCTGCACTGGGCAACGAGGGCGCCGAGATCATCGCCGCTCGAACCATCCGAGCATCGAGCGAGCAGAACTCGGTCGATGAAGATGGGTCGTCGGCAGTCGGACAGGTTGACTGAACTATTTGCGACGCTGATGGCGCGTGCGACGAAGCAACTTCTTGTGCTTCTTTTTGCGCATACGCTTGCGGCGCTTCTTGACGAGCGAGCCCATAAGGCTGGCCACGCTACCGGCAAGACAGCCAGACGGAACACCCGGCCCAGCATTCCCTGCCAATTTCGCGCGAGACGGGGCAATTTCGCGTGAGTCGGCCCGATCGGCGAACGATGGTCCGCTAGAGCGTCGTCTGGCGCTAGCGTTTTGAGAGTTCGATCGGCGAGCGATCGAACGACCGTCCGGGGTCGTTCAATGGTAGGACAACGGTTTTTGGAGCCGTTTATAGGGGTTCGAATCCTCTCCCCGGAACGATGATCAGTCGCGGATACCCCTCATGACGGTGTTTCGCATGACGGTGCTTCGCATGTCGGTGTCGCCCATG
>CALFRK010000006.1 GCA_937919625.1 uncultured Ilumatobacter sp. | reverse complement strand
CGGCGATTCCGAACCACCGGGCGCGAGCCAGGCGCCTCTCCGGCGATTCCGAACCGGTCACCACTCCTCGGACCGAGATCGGACGATTTCCACGAGTTCGGCAATTGTTGCCGCATAGCGGTTGAGCACGTCGTCATCGGTGACGCGACATATGGTCCAACCGAGGCGAGCGAGCCCCCGATCACGACCCTTGTCGCGTTGCGCGTCAAGACGGCCGCCGTGCCACGTGACGTGATCCACCTCGATTCCGAGCTTGATCGCTCGATCCGCCAGATCGAGGTGCACGGTGACACCGCTGTCGAGCACGACCGGAACCTGGCGTTCGAACTCGAACCCGGCGGCGGCGAGCCCGCGACGCACCTGCACCTCGAGATCGGAATCAGCCGGCTTGAGCCACACCGGTCGGGACTCCAGCACGCGGGCAAGCCGCTCCGAGCCAGGCCGGCCGCATCCACAAAATCGACGCGCCGCCGCCCGCAGCGCCGGGACCATGGCAAGCCTTCGATCGATCATCTGCTCGAACACTGATTCGAGATCGGGATCGCTCAAGAACCAGGCCAGATCGCAGGCCAGACGGACCGGTCTGAGCAGCCTCAAGCCGCCCCGCTCGGTGACATCGTCGGGGCCGAATACATCGCTACGGTGAGCTGTTACGCCAAGAAGGTGGATGCGGCGCCGCGCCAGCAGATGCACATCGTCAGTTCGGACCTTTCGTAACCCCCAGATGCGCCCCGCCGTCGGGCCCGAAAGGCATGCGTCGGGCGCAGCCAGACACGCCGCAAGGCAGCGTTGCTCGAACGACTCCGCGTGGCTGCCGAGCCGATAGACGCCACGGTGCACCGGCACGACGAGCCCGCTTTCGAGGGTCGCTGACCGAGTGCGCCCGAGCACCCCGTGTTTTGTAAGTTCGGCCGCGGTCACGAGTCCGTGGCGCTGCTGCGCGAGCGTGAGCAACGGCCGAGGAAAGGGTCGCATGGGGCCTCCCGTTGATGTTGGAGAATGGGAGGAAGCCGGACCATTGAACCTATCGGGAGGGCAACTGTTCAGCTCCTTGAAAGCGCCAAACGCCTCTCAGGCGATTGCGAACCACCTGGCGCGAGCCATGCGCCTCTCGGGCGATTCAGAACCGGGAACGCCCAGCCAGTTCGCCAGCCAAACGCCTCTCGGGCGATTGCGAACCACCTGGCGCGAGCCATGCGCCTCTCGGGCGATTCAGAACCGGGAATTGATCAGGCGAGGTTGCTGCTGCGGGGATAGACATCGCTGGGGTCGGTCATGATGTTCACCAGGTAAGGAATCCCGCTGGCGAACGCCCGGTCGAGGGCGGGACCGATCTCGTCAGGGCGCGTGACCATCTCGCCGCCGCCGCCGAGGCTCTTGACAACCTCGTCGTAGCGGGTGTCGGGCTGCAGGTCACAAGCAATATCCCAGCCATAGATCATCTGCATGGGGTGCTTCTCCAAACCCCAGATGCTGTTGTTGCCGACGACGATCACCACCGGCAAGTTGTGGCGCACCAGCGAGTCGACATCCATCAACGAAAAGCCAGCGGCGCCGTCACCCAACATCACGACGATCTGCGCGTCGGGACGCACAACACGAGCGGCGATCGCGTACCCCATGCCGTTGCCGAGGCAACCGTACGGACCGGTGTCGAGCCAACCGCCCGGCTGGTGAACCTCGACGTACTTGCCGGCGTACGACACGAAGTCGCCACCATCGCAGATCACCACAGCATCGCGTTCGAGCCGCTTGCGGAGTTCGCCATAGATTCGGGTCGGCTTGATCGGATCGCTGTCGGCAGCTAGCAGTGGCGCCTCGGCGGCGACGGACGCGTTCTCGGCGGTGCGCAGCTCGGCCAACCAGCCGGAGTGATCGACCCGGTCGCCGCTGTAGTCAGCGAGCCCACGCAATGTTTTGGCGATGTCGCCGACGACCGTCGGGGCCGCGACGTGGCCGGCGATCTGAGAGGCGGCGTCGACCACGTGGGCAACCTGGGCCTCACCGAACCGACCGAAGCCGACCCGGAAATCGAGTGGGGTACCGACCACAACGACCAGGTCGGCGCGCTGCTTGAGCAGCCGGCGAGTTCGCAGGAAGGTGTGCGGGTGATCGGCGGCGAGCATGCCGCGCCCCAAGCCGTTGAAGAAACATGGGATCCCAAAGGCCTGTGCAGCCGCCTCGAGTTCGTGCCAGGCGCCATCCCAATAGGCATCGCTGCCGACGAGAAAAGCGGGACGCTCGGCGCCGGCGATCAACTCGGCCAGTCGAGTCACCGCCGCCGGATCGGGTGCTGCGCCCTCCCTGGAACCCGTGTCGGGCACATCGCCCCCGGACGGGCCGAACACATCGAGCGGGAAGTCGAGGAAGACCGGCCCGCGGTGGGGTTCGGTAGCGAGCCGGACGGCATCGTGTACAACTTGGCCGACCGTGGTGGGCTCGGTAACGGTCGCCGCCCGCTTCGTGATCGGCGTCAGTACCGGAACGTGATCAAACTCCTGCAACGAACCAGCTCCCCACCGCGCCGCGGGTGCACGGCCACCGAGCACGACCAGCGGCGACCCATTGAAGTGTGCCGAGGTAACGGCTGAGACACCGTTCGTGACGCCGGGCCCTGCTGTCAATGCTGCAAGGCCTGGCTTGCGAGTGAGCTTGGCGTATGCCTCGGCGGCGAACGTTGCCGACTGCTCGTGGCGGGTATCGACGACTCGCATCCCGCGATCGCGGGCAGCCTCGTAAAACGGCCAGATGTGCCCGCCGTTGAGCGTGAACATCACATCGATGTCGAACGCCTGCAGCGCCGCCACCGCTTGTTGTCCGGCGTGTCCATCGATTCGTGTCATGCCCGCAGCGTAGGCGTCCACCCCGATCCGGTTCCGATTCACGTGATCTAGCTGATTCACAGGATCCAGCGCGCGATCACCACGCGGGTAGTCGGACCAACGGAGTAGCGTCTGTCGTCAGATGTTCCTCGAGCGCGTGAACCAACCCAGCGATCTGCGCGGCATGACGTACGACGAGATCGACGTGCTCGCCGGCGAGATCCGCGACTTTGTCGTCGCCGCTGTCTCAGAGACCGGGGGCCATCTCGGCTCGAACCTGGGGGCTGTGGAACTGTCGCTGGCCCTGCACCGGGTGTTCGAATCGCCGACCGACGCCGTGCTGTGGGACACCGGCCACCAGACGTACATCCACAAGATCCTCACGGGCCGGCGAGATCAGTTTGAAGGGCTTCGCCAAGCCGGCGGATTGTCGGGATATCCCAGCCGCGAGGAAAGCCAGCACGACCACATCGAAAACAGCCATGCCTCGACCGTGCTGAGCTACGCCTACGGCATGGCGGTCGCCCGCGACGCGGGGGTCGACGACCATCGCCACATCATCGCCGTGATCGGCGACGGAGCGATGACCGGTGGGCTGGCGTACGAGGCGCTCAACAATCTCGGTCACAGCAAGCGCAACGTGATCATCGTGTTGAACGACAACGGTCGCAGCTATGCGCCGACCGTGTCGAACCTCTCCGCCAACAGCCAGGGCGCCGACGAGCGGGCCGAGCACCCCAGCCTGCCCGACAAGCTCACCGGCAAACTCGCCCTTGCGCTCACCGACATCCGCCTCAACCCGGTTTACGTACGCCGCCAGCGACGACTCGAAGAGTTCTTGTCGAACCTGCCGGCGATCGGCCCCCAGGCCGAGAAGGCAATGGATGGCTTCAAGGCCGGTGTGCGCGAGTTTCTCCAACCACCATCTTTCTTTGAAGCGCTCGGCGTGCGCTATGTCGGCCCGGTCGACGGCCACAACGTCGCCGCCATGGAGGCCGCGTTTCGCAATGCTGAAACGCTGTCGGCCGCAGGCCCGATCGTGGTGCATGTGCTCACCCAGAAGGGTCGCGGGTACTCGCCCGCCGAAAACGACGACGAGAAGCATCTCCACGACGCTCCGGTGTTCGATCCGGTTCAGGGGCCACCAAAGGCGGTGCCGACCGGTTACACCCAGGCATTCGCCGAAGGCATCCTCAAGGTCGCCGAAAGTGATTCGAGAATCGTCGCGATCACGGCGGCGATGACCGGCCCGACCGGGCTGTTGCCGTTTCAAGAACGCTTCCCCGATCGTTGCTTCGACGTCGGCATCGCTGAACAGCACGCAGTCGCCGGGGCGGCGGGCATGGCGATGTGGGGGCTGCGGCCAGTCGTTGCGGTCTATGCAACGTTTCTGAACCGAGCCTGGGACCAAGTCGTCTACGACGTCGCCATGCACCGTCTCCCGGTGATTTTCTGTCTCGACCGAGCCGGCATCACCGGGCCCGACGGCGCCAGCCATCACGGCGTCTACGACATGGCCCTGATGTCGAAGGTGCCGGGCATGCGGGTGCTCGCACCGTCGAGCGCACAAGAGCTACAGCAAATGCTCGCGGATGCTGCCTGGCTCGCCGACGACGGCCCCGTCGTCATCCGCTACCCGCGCGGCTCGGCGCGCCAGGTTCTCGATACCGAGGTCGGCACCGGTCTACTGGCCCGCAGGGCCCGTCGGGGCGACGGCTCGATGTGTCTGTTGGCCGTTGGTCGCATGCTCGAGGCGGCATTGAAGGCCGCCGATCAACTGGCGACCGACGGCATTGACGTCACGGTGTGGGACGCCCGCAGTTGTGCGCCGCTCGACCCGGCAATGATTGCCGACGCGGCGGGCCATGCCGCCGTTATCACGATCGAAGATGGCATCCGCGATGGCGGCATCGGCATGGCGATGTTCGACCAGATCGGCGTAATCTCGCCAGAGCTGCCGGTCGAGGTACTCGGCGTGCCGATCCAGTTCATCCCGCACGGCGACCCCAAGCGAATTCTTGCTCACTTCGGGTTGGACGCCGCCGGAATCGTCGCCACCGCGCGATCGATGCGCTCGTAACGATCTGGCGATGGACCGCGACACAACTTCAGGCGATCTCAGGTTCGCGCTCGATCTCGCCGATCTGGCCGACGCCTTCACATTGCCACGATTCGAGCAGGCTGACTTCACGCTGGGATGGAAGGACAACCGCACCGAGGTCACCCAGGCCGACCGCGGCGCCGAACAACTGCTCGCCGATCACGTACTCGCCAACCGTCCTGGCCAAGGCTTTTTCGGAGAGGAGCACGGGCTGCAGGGCAACCCCGATTCGCCGTGGCGCTGGATCGTCGACCCGATCGACGGCACGTCCGGGTTTGTGCGCGGGATTCCCGTCTGGGCGACCCTGATCGCCCTCACCCACGCCGAACACGAAGTAACGGTGGCGGTCGTCTCGGCGCCCGCGATGAAACGGCGCTGGTGGGCATCGCGCGGCCACGGAGCATTCGCCGACGGCAAGCGCTGCCACGTCTCCGACGTCAGCAAGATGGCGGCCGCTCAGGTCAGCATCACGTTCAACCACGGCTGGGACCAGCTCGGTCTCACAGGTGAACTCGTGACGATCCAGCAGCAGGCCCACAGGGCACGTGGATTCGGAGACTTTTGGCAACACTGTCTGGTAGCCGAGGGGGCGCTCGACCTCGCCGTCGACGCCGTCGGGGTTGCCCCCTACGACATCGCTTCGGTGCGACTGATCGTCGAAGAGGCCGGCGGCAAGTTCACCGACCGCCACGGCAACGAAACCCACGATCACTCAACCGCGATCAGCAGCAACGGGCTGCTGCACGACCAGGTCATCCGCCGCCTCGGCGTCTGACGTCAGCTCTGGGCGGCACGTTCGAATCAGTTCGTAATGAAACAGAATTCGTTGCCACCCGGGTCGGCCATCACCTGAACCATTCCGCCATCCTCGTCGTCGAGCAGTTCGCCGATCTTGCGGGCGCCGAGTTGCTCTGCCTCGTCGATGGCGGTGGTGAGATCGTCGACCGCAACGTCGAGATGAATTCGGTTCTTCCCCGACTTTTTCTCTGGCACCTTTTGAAAGCCGATGTAGAACCCATCGTCGTCGCCGTCGAGCACGACCCAGTCGGGGCTTTCGACATCGACCTCCCCACCGATCAGCGCCTGCCAGAACCGCGCCAACGCCTCGGGGTTAGAACAGTCGACGACGATCTCGTGCAGCACTCCAATAGCCATAGGGGTTACCGTACGACCCGTGGCCTCGGCATTCCAGATCACAATCGATTGTGACGACGCGCAACGTATGTGTGTGTTCTGGTCGGTCGCCCTCGGATACGTCGAGGAGCCACCTCCGGCCGGCTATTTGTCGTGGCAAGATTTCCTGCGGGCGAACGACATCGCGATTCCTCCGCCGGGTTCGATCGGGGCGATCGTCGACCCCGACAACGTCGGCCCGCGAATTCTGTTTCTCAGAGTTCCCGAGCAGAAGGTCGTAAAGAATCGGGTACATCTAGACATCCGCGCCGGAGGCACAGACGCAGACAAACGTGCCAAGGTCGCCGAACTGCTGGCTGTCGGCGCGATCGAGATCCGACGAATCGACGAACACGGCGATTGGTGGATCGTGATGGCAGATCCGGAAGGAAACGAATTCTGTGTCACATGACCCAGACCGGCTGAAACCCGCCAGCGCTGCGATCCGTGCCGGTCGTCGCGCCAGCGGACCCTCGCTGGCGCCGGCGCTGTGGGCCTCGAGCGTCTGGGAGTCAGAGTCGATGGACGACGCCCATCGGCGGGCGACCGGCATGCGCGCTGACCAGTTCTACGGGCGTTACTCCAACCCGACAGTCCGCTCGTTCGAAGACGTGATCGCCGAACTCGAAGGCGCCCAAGACGCGATGGCGTTCGGATCGGGCATGGGGGCGATCGCCTCAACCGTGTTAGCGCTGTGTTCGGCCGGCGATCACATCGTGGCTGCCAAGCAGCTGTATGCCGGCACCCTGGCGTTCCTGCGCGGCCCCTGTGCACGGTTCGGGATCGATGTCACCCTCGTCGACGGCACCGTGCCTGGCGCGTTTGAGGCCGCAATACTGCCGAGCCGCACGATGATGGTGCTGGCCGAGACACCCTCGAACCCGCGCCTCGAACTGTGCGACCTCGACGAGCTGGGTTCGATCATGGGTCCCTTCACGGTTGTCGACTCGACATTTGCCACTCCGATCGGGCAGCAACCTCTGGCGCACGGGGTCGATCTGGTGTTGCACTCGGCGACCAAGGGCATCGCCGGACACAATGACGCCACGATCGGAGTGATCGCCGGCGAGAAGGAACTTATCGACGCGGTCTGGGCGTACGGCGTCTTGCATGGCGCAATGGCGTCACCATTCGACGCCCTCAACGCACTGCGCGGTGCCCGCACGCTGGCAGTCCGCACCGCCCATCAGTCGGCGACGGCACGGCGTCTCGGCGAATGGCTGGAACAGCATCCGGCGGTTGGCAGCGTGCACTATCCGGGGCTCGCCAGCCACCCGCAACACGACCTCGCCCAACGACAGATGCGCCAGTTCGGAACGGTGCTCGCCTTTGAGCTTACGGGTGGCCGATCAGCGGTCGCGGGCCTGCTTGACCGTATCCAGCTCGCCAAGCGCGCGACCTCGCTGGGAGGACCAGAAACGCTGGTGTGTCACCCGATGACCACCACCCACGCCAGCCTCACCACCGACGAGCAGGCCGATACTGGCGTCACCGAGGGCCTCGTTCGAGTCAGCCTGGGGTTGGAGGACCCCGGCGACATCATCGCCGACTTTTACCAGGCGCTCGAGGTTTCATGACGGCCACGGCGAGGCCCCGGCGACGCCACGGTGGCGACCACGATCATCAATGATCGCTGGGCCCCCTGGTACGAGTTTACGCAACCGCTGAGATCGAAACCCGGGCTCAGCTGTAGTACGGGTTCTCACCAGTGGCGTGGTCGGTGAGATCCTTTACTCGTTGGACGGCCGGGAGCGCCTCGCTGAGCATGGTCTGTACACCCTCGAGCATCGTCATCTTGCTCATCGAGCAACCGTGACAACCGCCGCCCATCGTCATGTAAGCGGTGCCTTCGCCATCGTGACCGACATAGGTGACAAACCCACCGTGGGCGGCGAGGGCCGGATTGACCTCGCTCGAGACGAGCGCCTCGATCTCGGCCGACAGGGCGTCGTCGACGGTGAGCCCCTCGACGGTGGGTGCCTCCGGGCGATTGGGATTGCGAATTACGAGCCCCTGTGATTCGGAGAAATCGAGCGTTGCATCAAGCAACATCTCGACATTTTCAGCGGGGATTATGACCCTGATCGAAGCGCCATCGGAACCCTCATGGGTACGCACCTCGTCGGTGAACGCTGCCTTCAGGAACTCGTCGAAGCTGAGGTCGTAGCGGAAGTCCTCGCCGGGAGCGGAAGCGATCGCCAGCCGAAGGCCAAGCTGATCGGCGTCGGTCTCGTCGGCTCGCATCTCGTGCAGTTTTGCCATCGCAGGGTCGCTGATCGTGATGATCGGGCGGCTGACCGCCTGTCTGTCGCCGGTGCCGGACGCCAAAGTTTCGAGGGGACTCATCTGGGTAAGGCTACCGTCGGGCCTCGTGAACGTCGATCCTGGACACCAACTGCCCCCAACGAACACCAGCGACTGGTACGTCGAACATCTGCTTGCCGATGCCTACCGCTTGGCGGCGGTGCTCGAGACCGGACCCCTCGACGCGCCAGTCGACGCATGCCCCGGATGGGACGTGACGCGGCTCGCCGAGCACCTCGGCCAAATTCACCGATGGGCGAACTTCTGTGCGAGCAACGGCCGCCGACCGTCGCCAGAGGAAGCCGATGCGCTGGGGTACTTCGATGCCTCGATCGCCGCCGACTGGATGCGCACCGGAGCGAACGAACTGGCCAACACGCTGCGTTCGATCGATCCAGCAGCCCCAACGTGGCATCCCTTCCCGGTCGCTCAGGTCGCAGGGTTCTGGCCCCGCCGCCAGGCGCACGAGACCGCGCTGCACCGCTGGGATGCCGAGCGGGCAATCGGCCGACAATCGGCTATCGACTCGACGCTCGCCAGTGATGGCATCGACGAGTATTTCGAGATCGTTATCCCGCGGCTCATCGTCCGCGAATCGTGCAGCCTCCCGACCGGCAGCCTGCACGTACACAGCACCGACGTACCTGGCGAATGGTTGGTGTCGGCAAGCGACGGTTATCAGGTGATCCGCGCCCACCAAAAAGGTGATGCCGCATTGCGCGGCCCGGCGGCCTCGATTTTGTTGAGTTTGTGGGGTCGCCAGGTTGATCGCGCCGACGAGTTGAGTCGGGTCGGAGATCAAGCGGTGCTCGACGCCTGGCTCGGCATCGGTGGCGCCTAACCAGCCCAGCCCTAACCAGCCCAGCCCAGCCCTAACCAGCCCAGCCCTAACCAGCCCAGCCCGGTCGGGCGTCACTTCGGTTCATACGAATCGACCCGAGAACCGATCTGCAGCTGCGGCCATGTGACAACCTTGGCGGGTGACTGACGGCAGCAAGAAAGCGATCATCGCGGCGTTCTTCGCCAATCTCGGGATCGCCATCGCAAAGTTCATCGGTTTCCTGATCACGCGGTCGGCTGGTTTGCTGGCCGAGTCCGTGCACTCGTTCGCCGACACCGGCAATCAGGGCCTGCTGTTCTTGGGTGGTGCCCGCGCCAAACGTGAAGCCACCCCCGAGCATGAGTTCGGCTACGGACGCGAGCGCTATTTCTGGGCGTTCTCGGTGGCATTGGTGCTGTTCTCGATGGGCGGCCTGTTCGCCCTGTACGAAGGCATCCAGAAGGTTCGGCACCCGCACGAGATCGACCACCTGTGGGTTGCCGTCGGGATCCTGGTGTTCGGGCTGGTGTTGGAGGGGTACTCGTTGCGCACCGCGGTAAAGGAAGCCAACCACACCAAATCCAAGGACGTCAGCTGGTGGAGCTTCATCCGCAACTCCAAGCAGCCCGAACTGCCGGTGGTGCTACTGGAAGACACCGGGGCCGAGATCGGTCTGTTGCTCGCTCTGTTCGGCGTATCGATGGCGAAGTACACCGATGATGGGCGTTGGGACGCGGTTGGATCGATAGCGATCGGCATTCTGCTGATCGTCATCGCGATAGTGCTGATCATCGAGATGAAGGGTTTGCTGATCGGCGAATCGGCGTCTCCAGAGAATCGAGAAAAGATCGTCTCTGCGATCGAGGGGTCACCGTACGTCGACCACCTTATTCACATGCGCACCGAACACATCGGGCCTGACGAAATCCTGGTTGCGGCCAAGATCGAGTACGACTCGACCCTGACCTTCAATAAGCTGAGCCAGACGATCGATGTGACCGAGGCCAACATCCGCGCCGTCGTGCCTACCGCACGCATCATCTTCATCGAGCCTGATCTGAAGCGCCTCGACGACGATCCGCCGGTCGATGCCGGCCACGATTCTGAGCACTGAACTGCCCACCGTGAACACCCGTCCGGCGGCCGAACAAAATTCGCGTGCGCCTCAAACGCTCGGCCTCCTTGCCGTATTCGGCGCTGCACTGACGTTCGCGATCAGCCTGTCGATCGTCAAATGGCCGGGGATTCCAGGCTCGGTGATCGCATGGTGGCGGCTGATCGGCTCGTCGGTGCTGTGGTGGTTGTTCCTCTTGATCCGACGCCGCCGAACCGGCCGACCGCTGCCGACGCTTTCAGAGTGGAAGCTCGCGACGCCACCCGCCCTGTGCTTTGGGATCAACATCTCACTCTTTTTTCTGGCGCTGACCCGCACTAGCGTCGCTCATGCCGACTTCATATCGTCGATGTCACCGTTGATCCTGATCCCCGCTGGCTTCGTGTTTTTCGCCGAGCAACCGAGATGGAAGGCACTGCGTTGGGGTGGTCTCAGCGCGATCGGTCTCGTGATCATTCTGTCGAATGGTTCCGACGCCGGCGTGGCCACCATTGGCGGCGACCTCCTGGTGGTTGCCGGCGTGCTCGGATTCGCGGGATACCAATTGCTCTCGAAGCGCGCTAGGGCGCACGGGGTCGAACCGTTCGACTATATGACGATTGTCATGACCGTCGCACTCGTGACCGCCACCCCGGTCGCGCTCGCCACAGCCGGCGGCGACCTGTGGCCGCTAAGCGCCAAGGCGTGGACCGCCGTAGCGGTCCTTTCGGTGATGACCGGCATGGTCGGGCACGGAATGCTGTACTACGCCCACCGCTCGGTGCCGATCGCCACGATCAGCATGATCCAGACCAGCCAGCCGACGATGTCGACATTCTGGGCATGGGTACTGCTCGGTGAAACGATCACGCTCGGTCAGGTTCCCGGCATGGCGTTGGTAACGATCGGAGTGGCGATGGCCGTGTGGGCATCGAGCCGAACCGACAGGCGAACCGACCAATAGCTACCGACCGATAGCTACGGTACGGGTGTGCGAGATTTCGTCGACCTGTTGATTCACGGCGAAACCGTCGTCACGATGAACGGCGATCGAGAGCAGATATCGAACGGTGCGATAGCCGTAAACGGCGGGCGAATCGTGGCCGTGACAACACTCGCCGACGCGACCGAACGATTCGAGCCGACGGCAACATTGGGGGGGCCGGGTACCGCCGTGATCCCGGGGCTGATAAACGCCCACCAGCACCTGACCGGCGACCGATTGTTGCGATCGACGATTCCCGACAACCTCGGACTCAACGAGGCATTGATGCAGTGGGCACTGCCTTCCCACGCAGCCCACACGGGCGACCTCGACGAGCTCTCGGCAACCCTGTCGCTGATCGAAGGCGCAACGAATGGTGTCACCTACACGGTCGAGGCCGGAACCGTTGCACACCCAGCGCGGGTGCTCGCCGCTTTCGTCGCAGTGGGGGTGGGCGGCACGCTCGGGTCGTGGGGATGGGACGTCGGCGACGGCCCACATACAGGAACCGTCAACGAGGTGCTGGAGCGCCAGAAGGCGTCACTCGATCTGGCAACCGACCACCCCAGCGTCGACGGCTGGGTGACGTTGGTCGGGCACGATCTGATGACCGACGAGCTCGTCGCCGCTGCCAGCGAGCTGGCCCTGGCGAGAAACACCCGTCTCACGTTCCACATCTCACCGAGCACCGGCGATGCCGAGGCATACCTTGCCCGCACAGGGCGGCGACCGCTCGAGCACTTGGCGGCACTCGGCGTGCTCGGCAGCCACCTGTTGATCGCCCACGCCGTGCATATCGACGACAGCGAGGTCAGGGTCATACTCGATCACGATGTCGCCGTCGCATCGTGTCCCTGGGCCTATCTGCGGCTGGGGCAGGGCATCACGCAGTCGTTTCGCCACCAACAGCTGATACGCGGCGGTGGACGACTGGCGCTCGGGTGCGACAGCGAGAACGCCGGTGACTCGATCGACATTCTGTTGGCGGCTCGGCTGTTCGCCGGACTGGTCAAGGACTCGACCGGCGACCCGACGCTCTACACCGCCAAACAGGCACTGGCACTCGCCACGATCGATGGGGCGCGGGCGCTCGGGATGGAACACGAAATTGGCTCGCTCGAGGTCGGCAAGCGGGCCGACGTCGTCGTCGTCGACACAACCGGGCCGACCTGGACGCCACGCCCCCACGACCCGGTGATCGGCCTAATCTGGGCGAGCGACGGCCGCTCGGTCCGCGACGTCGTGGCATCGGGCCGAATCGTCGTACGCGACGGCATGTGTACCGGTATCGATCTCGCATCTCTCGCCGCCGAGGCGCAAGAAGTGCACAGCCAGCTGGTATCCAGGTGTGGTGCGCATACTCGTAACGAATGACGACGGCATCCACGCCCCTGGGCTCCTGCATCTCGCCCAGGCCATGACCAAACACGCCGACGTCGTCGTCGTCGCTCCCGACAGCGAGTACTCCGGCGCCGGTGCCGCAATCGGAGCGATCTGGGAGTTCCAGCCTCACGTCACACGCCATGAGCTCGAAGGCATCCCCGAGGCGTGGGCCGTCAACGGGCCCCCAGCGCTGGCGGTCATGTACGCCCGGCTCGGAGCTTTCGGGGGCGATTTCGACTTGGTCGTGAGCGGCATCAATCCTGGGGCCAATGTCGGCCGTTCGGTGTATCACTCGGGCACTGTCGGTGCCTGCCTGTCGGGCCGAAACGGCGGCTGGTCGGGTATCGCTGTCAGCCAGGCGTCGTCCGGGTGGGGCGTCGAGGGCCAGGCGTGGGACGAGTCGCTCAGGCTGCAGAAGTGGCAAACAGCGTCAGCGGTGGCGAGTGCCTTCGTCGGTGGATTCATCGAAAACCCACCAGCCGACCTGGTGATCGCCAACATCAATGTGCCAAACCTCGAACTAGAAGACCTGGTCGGATGGTCGGTCACCGAAGTAGGCCTGCTTCCGCCGAGGGCGATGTCGGCCGCCGAACTGGTTCAACGGGCCGAGACACCCGACCACTATGACGTCAAGGTCTCGTGGGGCAGCCCGATCGACCTGCCCGAAAACACCGACGGCGGGGCGATCGAACGAGGCCGCGTGTCGGTCAGCTATTTGACGCGACTCGAAGCCGAGCCACGAACCGACCTGAACCCCGCCGAGGCGGCACTCGGTCGGCTCATCGACTGAGTGCCGGTTCGACCCTTGGCTGGTCGAGTCGGTCTTCTACGCTGGGATGATGACGTATCCGAACGCCCTGATCTTCATTGATTTTCCCGTTGACGATGTCGACGTTGCCAACACGTTCTACTCCGAGGTCTTCGGATGGGAGGTCGAGGAACGGATCCCCGGTGTGTTCCACCGCATCGTGCCCGGCCAAAACTTCAAGCTCGACGACGGCTCCCAGGGGCCGACCGGCAATCTGCACATGGGTATTTCCAACGCCGCCAACATGCGCCCCCACCCTGATCCGGCAGCACCGCAGCCGACCCGCCTCAGCCCGGGCGGCCGTTCGGTCCGGGCATGGATTCTGGTCAGCGACGACGACTCGTTCGAGCGGATCCTCGACGCCGCGGTGCGGTTGGGAGGCACAGAGTTGTGGCGCGACCACTTTTGGACCGAATTCGGTGGCGCCAACGCCGCATTCCTCGACCCGTGGGGCAACCAGCTGATGCTGTGGCAACACCTGCCCGATGCAGAGCAGGACGAAGAGACCCACCAGGTCGTTGGCGACTACAAGGTGCCCGACGGCTGGACGGTCGAGTAAGCCAAGGCTCCAAGGTCGACCGACCAATGCGTGAACAGCTTGCGGACTATGTGCGCAAGCTGTTCACGCATTGGTCGACGGTAGGGCGCGCCTCTAAGCTGCCGAAGCGCGGCACCGCGCCTCATCCATACCACCGGCAGGGCACATGGCAATCACCGAGTTGAATCACTACTTCGTTCGAGCAAACGACCTGGAAACGACGAAACGGTTCTACTGCGAGATACTCGGCTTGGAGGTCATGGCACGCCCCGCCTTCCCGTTCGCCGGCTATTGGCTCGGCACCAACGGCAGCGTTCAGATCCACATGGGCGAGCACGGCATCGAAGCGGCAGAACAGTTCTATCTCGGCACCTCGCCGGCATCTGCGACCGACAACGCAGGTGTGATCGATCACATCGCTTTCATCGCCACAGAGCCCGAGCAGATGAGCGAACACCTCGAGCAGTTCGGGGTGAAATCAACGAAGCGTTACCTGCCCGAATTCGGGCTCTGCCAGTTGTTCGTCGAGGACCCCAACGGACTGATGCTCGAACTGAACTTCTTCGGCACCGAACACGAGCCTGACTGGTAGCACAGCAGCCGCTCCCAATCGGCGGTTCGTCCGGCGATGAGACGCGGGCCCGGCTACGACGACCGATCGCCCGTTCGGCGAGAGAAGACTGCCGTCTCCCTGACGGGTTCGAAGCCGACGTCAAGGTAGAGACCCTTCGATGCGCGGTTGGCCGGTTCGAAGCAGATCTTGATGCGCACCGCGCCGGCCTCGGCGAGAAGGTCGACGCCGGCGGTGAGTATGTGGCGGGCGAGTCCCCGTCGCTGGTGATCATCTTCGGTGCGCATCGGTTCGACGAGGCCCGTGGCGGTTTCCGGATCGAACCAGAACAACCCGTACGCGGCGACGCTGTCGCGACTGTCGAGCACGAGCAGGTCGAGGTCGGAGCGGTACAGCGAAGTTTGACGAAGGCGCGTCTCGACGTCGGGTCCGCCTCGGTCGATCATGTGATGTGGCCGCAGCATCGTGTCGAAGCGAGTCGACAACCGATAGCCCTCGTGCAGTGGGCTGATCTCTGGTCGAGCGTCTGCAGCCAGCCACGCCTCGACCACGGACAGGCTTGCCGAAGAACCGTCCGTCGCGTCTTCCTCGATCCCGAAGCCATGGCCAACCAACACGTCACGCAGAGCGTGATCGGCGCGGTCGACCTCGAGGTCGACGGCTTCGAACCCAGACCCACTGGCGTGAGCAAGTCCGCGTTCGATGACATGTGCAACCCAGTCGGGAGTTGCGTCGGGCATGACGATCGGGGCGAGAGCTATCGCGTCGCCCCAGTCGGTTGCGATCGCTGCAGCTACTGGGCGACCGAGGTGATCGAACCAGAACAGCTGCGGGAGATTGTCGGTTGAGCGCGGGGTGCGCCACCACCACTGCAGGTCGGCGGCTTCATACAACCCCTTCGTAGGGTGAACCTTGCGGACTCGCTGCAGGAGCCAGGTCGCAGATTCCAAGTAGTGGATGCCAACCAGATGCCGTTCTCGCATTGTTCGCACTTCTCAAACCTACGGAGTAGGGATCACCCAAACACACACCAGAACGATCGTGCGGCGCGGGTGCGCAGGCACATACGAATCGGTCGGTTCACACCACAGTTGCGTCGGGAACCTCAGATTCGCTGTTGTCGACGACGGGAAACTGCAACGCCAGTGCGGTACCGATCTCGAGGTGGCGCAACAGGAAAGCACGCTCGTCGAGCCGTTTTCGTCGCATCCAGCCGGTCACCTCGTCGTTGCACTTGCTGGCGTTGCACGACCGGCATGCCGGGGCGATGTTGTCAAGCGTGTAGCGCCCACCACGCGACAGCGCCAACACACAGTCCTTCTGCAAGGGCTTGTCGGTTGCCCCGCAGTAGGCACATCCACCCCACGCCGCCTTGAGCGCTGCCCACTGCTCTGCGCTGAGGTCGTGCTCGACACGATCCATGCGTCGTTTGCGTTTGCGGGCGGATCTCGCCGTGCGACTGCGATTGACCGCCATCACCCCAAACTAGGCGTGCAGGCACCGCATATGGCGCGACCGGTTCGGCGGCCATCTCGAGCATCGGGCGGCCAGCGTCAGCGGATCGGATACTTCGCCTTGTCGGGGAGACCCGAGCGGGCGGTGATCGCTTCGCCGGCGATCTGCGCCTTGGCATACAGCTCGGATTCGTCGATGGTCGTCATCCGACCGCCCTCGACCACCACCCGACCGCCAACCAGCACGGTGTGCACGCCACGGCCGTCGGCCGACCAGACGAGCTGGTTCATCACGTTCAACAACGGGCGCCACTCGGGACGTTCGGTGTCGTGCAACACGACGTCGGCGTGCTTGCCGACCTCGAGCGAGCCGATGTGGTCAGTGAGCTGCAGTGCCTGAGCGCCACCCAGCGTCGCCATCTCGAACGCCTTCTCGGCCGGGAACATCTGTGGGTCCTGGCGAGCATCCTTGAAGAGGCCGGCCACGAGATAGGTCGCCCGCATCAGGTCGGAATAGTTGGAGGCATTGTTGCCGTCGGTGCCGATCGCGATGTTGATGCCCGCCATCGCCATCTCCGGCATCTTGCCAACCTGGGTCACGCCGTAACTCACCTTCAGT
This sequence comes from uncultured Ilumatobacter sp., assembly GCA_937919625.1. Classification (GTDB taxonomy): domain Bacteria; phylum Actinomycetota; class Acidimicrobiia; order Acidimicrobiales; family Ilumatobacteraceae; genus Ilumatobacter. Next base: position 4,794 of record CALFRK010000006.1, on the reverse strand, counting down.
GCCGTGGTCGGGCAATGGGCGACCTGGGCGCCGGTCTCGGCGATGATCGCCACTTCACGGTCATCGACCTGAACACAATGTGTCATCACCACGTCGGGGCCGAGCACCCCAAGCTCGGCGAGGTGCACCATCGGGCGCTGCCCGAACTCGGCGATGAACCCGTCGGGGTCGAGCATCGCCGGCGACATATGGAAACTGAGGCCGGTGCCGCGGTCGGTCGCCAGTTGACGCGCCGCCAGCCACAGCGGATCGGAACACGTGGTGTGGCCGACCAGGATCGACCACGCACCGACACGATCGTCGGGCCCCGCCGGATAGGTGTCGAGCTGGTGCTCGAGGTGGGCGATCGCCTCGTCGGTGCGCTGCTGATACACCGACGGCTCAGGCGGAAGGTCCCACACCCAACGACCGACGCGGCCACGGATGCCGACCTCGGTCAGGCCGTCGACAACCTCGTCGAGGAAACGGATCGTGCCGGCTTCGAGGAACGACGTGGTGCCCGACTTGAGCATCTCGACGGCCGCCAGCTGGGCGGACAGTCGCTCCTCTGCTGCGGTGTGGACCGCGTACAACGGGCACAGCCACATGAACACGTTCTCGACGAACGGGGTGTCGTCGGGCACGTACCCACGCGTCAGCGGCTCGCCCGTGATGTGAATGTGGCTGTTGACCAAGCCGGGCGTGACCACGAACCGGCCACCGCCGAGCGTCCGCTCGGCCTCGTACTCGGCATCGATCGCGCTCGCCTTGTCGACCGCCACGATCCGGCCGTCGTCGATCGCCACCGCGCCGTCGCGGATGATGTCTCGAGTTTGGTTCATGGTCACGACCTGCCAGCCGTGGATGATCGTGTCGATGTGCTGCATCACTCCCCCTCTGTCGAGTTGGGAGTTGTGCCAGCGAAGCCAGCGGATAGGTCGCTGCGCTCCTTTTGATTCCGCATGATTCCCCCGTAACGATTGGTCGCAGTTCGCCTATCGGCTCACGCTCCAGGCACAACTCCCAACTGTAGATGCCGCGGTTTGGTGGCGACGTACTGCTGTTGGAAACCGATCGGTTCGATCAGGCGGATCGCCTCGAACCCTGCAGCCCTGATCCATTCGGAGAACTGCTGACCGGTGAAGCCGTTGCCGTTGACGGTGCTGGCCATCATCGTGGCACCCATCAACACGGCGTGCGGGTTGAGCTTGCGGTCGATGTCGCAGAAATAGTCGGCCAGGATCAGCGTGCCCTCCGGTCGGAGAGCGGCGAATGCCCGCTCGATCAGGTGCTGCGAACCCTGCGCGCCCTCGGTGCGGCAGATGTGGCCGAGCACGACGATGTCGTACGACTCGGGCTCGATCTCGACGGTGTGGAAGTCGCCTGGCAGCAGCTCGACACGATCGGCGACACCGTGCTCGACAGCCTTTCGTTCGGCAACCGGCAACACGCCGGGCAGATCGTTGACGACGGCGGTCGCACTCGGATTGCCGTGCAGGATGGCGATCGCCCACGGCGCACCACCGGCGCCGAGGTCGAGCACCCTCGGCGCCACCAGTGCCGAGTAGCGCAGCTTCAGGTCGGCCCGCATCGCGCACCGGTACATCGTGGTGAACGTGCCCTCGACGAGTGGCACATAGAACGCAGCCGGATCATCCTCGATCGGCGTCGCCGGGCGACCATTTCGTACCGTGTCGGCCAGCCTGGTCCAGTTGTCGTGCGGCCCCGGAGCGACCGGGATCAATGCCGCCATCGTGGCCGGCCCATCGCTGACCAGGTAGCGCTTGGCTGCGTCGTTAAGTTCATAGATGCCGTTGACCTGGTCGAGCAGCTGAAGCACAACGACCGAATCGAGCAAGGTCCGCAGGTGTTCCGGAGAGGCCGTGATCTCGGTGTTGATCTGCTCGAGTGTCGCCGAACCGATTCGCTGCAGTGTGTCGAACACGTCGAGCTCGAGCGCAGCGACCAACACGTTGTAGCGGGCGAGCCCCTCGATCGCCGCCCACACCGGTGCCGCGGCGGGAGGCTTGAAGTCGGTGAATGGTCGCCCGACGTGAGCCATCGTGTGCGTCTTCTTGAGCTCCGGATACGGAGCATCCCGCGCCTCGAACATCAGCTCACGGCTTCAGCAGGATCTTGCCGAAGAAGTCGTTGGTGACCATCTTGGTTTGGGCCTCGGCAGCGGCCTCGAGCGGGAACACCGAATCGATCACGACGTCGTAGTGACCGGCACAGAAGTTGTCCCAGACCGGCCCGAATTCGCCGGGGCGGTACGGGTCGGAGCCGAGGATTGAAATGCCCGAGTGGAACAGATAGCCAAGCGACGGGATGGTTGCCTGATCGCCCGACGCATTGCCGCAGTTGACCAGTCGCCCGTGCAGCCCGATCGCGAACAGCGACCGACCAAACAGGGCCGTTCCGACGTGGTCGAGCACCATATTGACCCCGGCCCCCTGCGTCACCTCGCGAGCCCACCCAGTGATGTCACCGGTGCGGTTGTTCAACACGTAGTCAGCCCCCAGCGTGAGCGCCCGCTCGCACTTGGCGTCGGTGCCGGCCGTCGCCAGCACGATCGCCCCGGCATGCTTGGCGAGCTGGATCGCGGCGGTCGACAACCCTGCACCGGCGGCATGGATCAGAACGGTCTCGCCGGCCTGCAGCTTGCCGACGTCGAACAGGGCGTGGGCGGCGGTGACGAAGCACGTCGCGAACGGCGCCGCCTGTTCGAACGAGATGTCGTCGGGAACGTGGTAAACGTGCGATGCCGGAACGAGGCATTTCTCGGCGTAGCCGCCATCGACGGTGGCCCCGATGATGCCGAGCTCGCCGTACAGGTCACCCATCCCGCCCAGTTTCGAACGGTCGTCGACGCCCGCCAACGAAGGGTCGACGACGACACGGTCGCCGACCGAGACGTTGGTGACCTCGTCGCCGACCGCCGACACGACACCGGCGACGTCCATGCCGGCGATGTGTGGCAGCTGGAACCCGGGCATGTTGAACCAGCCGTTGCGCTGCACCACATCGAGCCGGTTGAGGGCGGTGGCGGCGACGTCGATGACGACGTCGACCGGGCCGGGATCGGGATCGGGAACGTCCTCGTAGCTGAGCACTTCGGTGCCACCGAGTTGGCGATACAGCATCGCCTTCATCGAGGCCTCCTGCGTCGGCTGGCGCTGAGGCCGGGCGATGTCCAGCCGGCGTCAGCGGGGTTGATGTCGATGCCCGGCGCCACGACGGTATCGATCGCGTCGAGTGTGTCGGCGTCGAGTCGCAGCTCGGCGGCACCGAGCAGATCGTCGAGCTGCTGTTCGGTCTTCGGGCCGATCAGGGCGGTCGTGACCGCCGGATGCTCGACACACCACGCGATCGCCATATGGGTCAGGCTGACGCCGGCTTCGGCAGCGATCGCGGAAAGCTGTTCGACGGCATCGAACTTGGCCTCGTTGCCACCGTCGAAGTGTTCGGGGTCGGTGGCCGCCCGGCTACCGGCCGGCGGGGGCGACGAGCGCGAATACTTGCCCGTCAGCCAACCTCCACTGAGCGGGCTCCACACGACCACGCCCATCCCGAATCGTTCTGTGATCGGCAACACATCGCGCTCGATTCCGCGCGACAGGATCGAATAGGGCGGCTGTTCGGTGTGCGGGCCAACCTGGCCGCGCCGCTCGGCCGCCCAGTGAGCGAGCACGATCTGCTCGGCTGGAAACGTCGAGGTGCCCCACGCCAGGATCTTTCCCGCCGTGATCAGATCGTCGAGCGCCGCAACCGTTTCGGCGATGTCGGTGGTCGGATCGGGACGGTGCACCTGGTACAGATCGATCCGGTCGGTACCGAGCCGCCGCAAGCTGTCATCGACGGCCTGTCGAATCCAGCGCCGTGAGTTGCCACGCCGATTTGGGTCGTCGTGGTCGCCGACGGCGTAGTGGAACTTAGTGCACAGCACGACGTCGTCGCGGCGCCCGGTGATCGCCTCGCCGACGATCTCCTCATTCTCACCATCGGCATACATATCGGCCGTGTCAATCAGGTTGATACCAGCGTCGAGGGTCTTGTTGATGATCCGCAGGCAGGCGGCGCGATCCCTGTTGCCCCACGCCCCGAGCACCATTGCACCCAGCCCAAATCGGCTGACGTGGATCCCGGTGCGTCCGAGCGGGCGCTGTTCGATCGTCATGTCAGACCCCGCACGAACGGACGGGCGAGCGCCCCTGGCGGGCGGACACGATGGGCGAAGATCGCCATGCCGACCAGCGTGACCACGAACGGCAAGGACTGCAGCAGCTCGGAGTTGAGGTGATAGCCGAGGCCCTGTACCGACAACCGGAACGACAACGCACCGGCAAACACCACGCAACCACCGACCGTGCCCCACAGAGTCCATCCGCCGAAGATCACGGCGGCGATCGCAATGAAACCGCGGCCACCAACGATCGAATCCTCGAACTGGCCGATCTGCACGAAGATCAAGAAGGCACCGCCCAGGCCACTGGTGATCCCGGCGTAGTAGATCGACTGGCGCCGCCGCAGATTGACCTTGATGCCCGACACGTCGGCGGGCTGCGGGGCTTCGCCGACCGCCCGGACCTCGAGCCCCCAGCGCGTTCGATAGACGAGCCACCACGAGATCGGGATCAGCGGATACAGCAAGTAGAAAGGCCATGGCTGACCGAACAGTGCCTGGCCGATCAAGGGAAGGTCGCTGAGTAGTGGCACCTCGAACGTCGCCGCGATTTTCGTGGCGGGTGCCAATTCTCGGTCGAGAAAGCCCGTCAGACCGAAAACGAGGATGTTGAGGGTGAGGCCGACCACGAA
>CALFRK010000005.1 GCA_937919625.1 uncultured Ilumatobacter sp. | reverse complement strand
GCCGCAGAGGCCTCGGGGTTGTCGTGATACTCGACCTCGGCCACCCCTCCGCCGGCCGGACGCGAACAGACCTCGCCCAAAACGCCGGCGGGGCATTCCACGTCGTTGTCGTCGAGGATCTTCATGTCGAGCCCGCCGAGCGGGCGGCCGAACGAACCGATCGGCCCTTCGCCGATCGGCTTGAAGGCGAGCCCACCCTCGACCGCTCCGTACCACTCGAACACTGGCACGTCGAAGCGCTGCTCGAACGATTCCCAGATCGCAGGGGGCATCCCGGCGCTCACCACGAGGCGCACCGGGTTGTGGCGGTCGTCGCTTTTCGGAGGTTCGCTGTAGACGGCCGTCGACATGCCTCCCAACAGGCTGAAGGAGGTGCAGCCGTGGGCGCGGCAGACGTCCCACAGCTTCGACTTTGTGAACTGACGGCTGAACACTGCGCGCAGGCCCATGCTGAGTGACGGCGCCAGTGTCACCGCCTGAGCGTTGCCGTGGGTCAACGACAACCCGGTGTATGGACGATCGGCGGCCGTGTATCCGAGCAGGAGTCCGACCAGGGCGTAGCTGCCAAAGCGCTCGTTGGGGAACACGACACCCTTGGGGTCACCGGTGGTGCCGGAGGTATAGATGATCTGGAGTGGATCAGACGGACGCTCGAGCCGCACGTCGACGGTGACGTCTGGCCCATCGAGAACGGAGCTGAGCGACTCGATCGCGGTGAGGTCGTCGAGATCGGGCGCCGCCGTGTCTCCGGTGGACAGTGCCAATACCCAACCGATGCCCTTCGTCGAGCTGCGTGCGATATCTACTGCTGCCAGGGCGTAGTCACCGCAAATCACGCCTGAACAGCCGGCATCATTGAGCATGAACGCCAGCTTGTCGCCCTTCGTGCGAGGGTCGATCGGCACCGCAACCGTGCCTGTAATCGATGCCGCGATCAGCGCCTCGACGAACTCGGGATGGTTACGAAGCATCAGCGCGAACCGGTCGCCGCGCTGCATACCGCGCTCGATCAGGGCCTTGGCCAGCCGGTTGGCGTTGCCGTCGAGATCGGCGAAGGTACGAATTTCGTCTGGGGTGGCGCGATCATCGAGGCTGAGGTGCTCGAAGGTCAACACGTCGAGGTCGGGAGACTGGCGGGACCTGTTGTGAATCAGATCGGCGAGGACATTGTCGTTGCGTTCGCGCATGGGCCGGCTCAGTTCGAGATGATCGTGACGCACATGGCCGCCGCGTCCGCCCCGATTGTTCCGCCGCCATTGTGGGCCAGCCCGACCGCCGCCCCCTCCACCTGCCGGGCGCCCGACCGGTTTTGAATCTGCTCGGTGAGCTCGACGATCTGGGCGATGCCGGTGGCCCCGACCGGATGGCCCTTGCGCAGCAGACCACCGGATGTGTTGACGGGAAGGCGCCCGCCGATGGCGGTGACGCGATCTTCGATCAGCCGGCCTCCCTCGCCCGTGGGGCACAGGCCGAGGGCTTCGTAGGCAAACAGTTCGGCCGGAGCGGTGGCGTCATGACACTCGACCAGACTCAGATCGTCAGGTGCGATTCCGGCCTCCTCGTAGGCTTCCTTGGCGCACAGTCTCGCCACGTCGTCCTCGTTCGGACCGCGGTCCCAACCCGAGTGCAACACGGTTGATCGGATGCGGACCGGTTTTACGATTCCGAGCTGTCGGGCGCGAGCTGGGCTGACCAGGATCAGCGCTGCGGCACCGTCGCCGATCGGCGAGCACATCGGGCGGGTCAGCGGCTCGGCGATCATCGGCGATGCCAGTACCTCCTCGATGCTCAACTCGTCGCGGAACTGGGCGCGAGGGTTGAGGTGACCGTGCCGGGAGTTCTTGGCGGAGATGGCCGCGAACTGTTCGACAGTGGTGCCGTATCGTGCCATGTGGCTGCGTGCCACGGCGGCGTAGATGTCCATGAACATCGACCGGTTCTCGCCGGCGCCCTTCGACGCAGAATCGGCCCCGCCGCTGGCAGCCGACTGCTTCAGCCCGGCCAAGAACTCCGTCAGGAACTCGACGTCGACGGCTCCGCTGAAGGCGCTGAACGACTTGCGCTTGTCCTCGTGATAGAGCTTTTCGACGCCGAGCGCGAGCACGCAGTCGTACATGCCCGCCGTGATCATGGCGGCCGCTTGGTGCACAGCGGTCGACGCGCTCGCGCAGGCGTTCTCGACATTGATGACCGGCAACTTGCCCAGCCCGATACCGCGCAGCACCACCTGACCTCGGATCGACTCTTGGCCCGTGATCAATCCGGCAGCGGCGTTGCCGACATAGGCAGCTTCCAGATCGGCTCCGGTGATGCCGGCATCTGCAAGGGCGGCGGTGACCGCCTTACCGCCGATCGCCTTGAGGCCCTCGTCGAGGTGTTTGCCGAAATTGGTCATGCCGACTCCGGCGATGATTGCAGTGCTCTTCATCCTGGGTTCCCTGTTCTTGTTCTTGTTCTTGTTCTTGTTCTTGGGCGCGGGCGGGTGCTGGTTGGGTCAGATCAGTCCACTACCGGGAATGTCGAGTGCCTTCTTCAGCCATTCGAGTTCGGCCTCGCGCCAGGGGAGCGGGGCCGGGCGGGTGAAGAGTCCGTCCGCGGTCAGTTCGGCGACGACCTCGTCGGAGCGCGGGAAGGGTGTGCCGTACTCGTTCATGTGGAAAAGCTTTTCGAACGGCTGTCTGGGTCGTTGCCCGCCCGCCTCCCACGATTCCGCCGGGTATCCGACCGTCTGAAGTAGGAGCACCCGGCATCCGTCTGGGAGTCCGAGCTGTTGCCTGATCTCATCGGTGTCGGCGGTGCCGAGACAGCAGGTTCCGAGGCCTTGCTCGTAGGCCATCAGGGTGGCTTGGGCAATGCCCTGTCCACAATCGACCTCATTGAGACCGGGTGCTTTGAGCATCTCGCGGATTGCCTCGAAGAATGGGATGATCTTTCCCTCGAGGTCGTCGAACTTGGTCTCGCCGACGCCGAGTGCGCCGGCATCGAGCAGTTCGCGTAGCCGGTCGCTTTGCTCGTCGATCGCGTTGGCATCAAAAAACCAAACGATGATCACTGGAGCGCGACGGATCTGATAGCCGGCGATCGGCGCGAACAGCGCCTCGATCGTCTCGGCTGGCGCGGTGTCGCGGAAGACCACGATGGCGCGCAGGCCACCGACGTTTCCCCAGTGTGATGCCCGGCGGGCCGCCTCGAGCATGCGCTGGATCTTCTCGGGCTCGACCGGCTGGTAGGGCCGCAGAAACCGCATCGATCGACGCCGTCCGATGACCTCACGTAGTTCCATGTGCACTGTCCTTTCTATCGCTTCAGAGCTTGGCGCCACCGACGATGCTGAGCATCTCGTTGCAGCCGTCTTCGATCATCGACGCCCTAGCGTCCCTGAGCAGTTTCTCGATCGGGTATTCGCGGGCCATTCCGTTCCCACCGAACACCTGGAGTGCCTCGCTGGCAACTTCGAACGCGGCGTTCGTGCAGAACGTTTTCGACGCGATCGAGTAGCGAACGGGTTGGACCCCCGCCGCACCCATCATGGCGACTCGTCTGGCGAGCGAGCGGGCAGCCTCGAGCTTGGTGAACATTTTGAACAGGCGGGACCGGACCGCAGGGTGATCGGCGATCGGTGCCCCGCCCTGCACGCGACCCCTGGCGTAATCGAGTGCCAGCTCGTAGGCCGCACCGGCTACCCCTACGAACGTGGTGCCCATATGTGCGTTAGCCAATGTGAGAACCAACTCGACGGTCGGGATGTAGGCGTCGGGGTCGACGACCATCCAGCGCGCAGGTATTCGAACATCGTCGAAGTGGATCTCGCCCTGCGGCAGGGCTCGTTGGCCCATCTTGTCGAGCGGCCGCCCCCTCGAGACCCCCGGCAGGTCGAGCGGCACGATGCAGACACCGCCCTTGGCGAATCCGGCATCTCCGTCGATCGAGCAAAACAGAGTGGCGACGTCGGCGATCGTGCCGTTGGATACCCACGCCGCCTTGGTGCCTCGGATCACGTAGTCGTCACCGTCGCGACGGGCGATGCAGTTTGCCTTTACCGCCGGGCTGGTGAAGGAGGGCTCGGTGAAGCTGAGTGTGTCGCTGCCGTGGTCGGGTTCGGTGATCGCCCAACAACCGATCGAGGTGCTGTTCGGACCTGCATAACGATCTGTGAGCTCGGCGTCGCCGGTGAGCGGCGCAAAGAACCGTGTGAAGCCACCAACCGAGAGGCTGATCGCCAGCCCGCTGTCGCCCCACCCCAAGGTTTCGCTGATCAGCGCGCTCAGCAGCGCCCGTTCGGTGGGGTCGAACTCGTCGAGTGTCGCCAGCTGATGAATCCCCAGCTGGCGGTACTTGGCGTGCACGTCCCACAGGCCCGATCCAGGTGCGATGACGTCGGCGGGGTCGGCCATCCGGTCGAGTTGTTTGCCGGTTGGGCGCATCACGTCGCGAGCGAAGCGGTGGGTCGCGTCGAGGATCGCCTGGCCTTCGGGCGACAGGCCGGGATCGGTTGGTGCAGAGTCCATTGGTACCCCCAGTTCTCGAGAAAACTTCCCTGGGACACGTTGTGCAGGGGTTGCTATCGGTTTCAAGGGTCCAAGGTCCCGCTCGCGCTGGCGATTGTGGTGGCCCCGACGCAGCGGACCGATGTCGGTGGCGTCCTCGATGCCGTGGATCGTGAACCTGGAGCGAGCCGCCAGGTCGATCTTCGGCGCTCGGCGAGTATCCACGGCCCGGGGCTGTGAGCCCGTGAGACCGTGAGGCAGTGGGGCGGCGAGACCGTGAGGCAGTGAGGCTGCGGGGCTGCGGGGCGGCGAGCCAGTGATGCGGCAAGCCCGTGAGGCAGTGGGGCGGCGAGACCGTGAGGC
>CALFRK010000004.1 GCA_937919625.1 uncultured Ilumatobacter sp. | reverse complement strand
GCACACCTCGACTACGCCAGGCCCGACATCGAAATCATCCTGGCAGGGCGCGGCCCCAAGGTGACAGCGCTCGGTGGCGCCGTCGCCGATGGCTTTCTTCTGAGCTATATCCACAAGGGGCTTCTGGGCTCTCATGCCCGTGCACTTCGCGCGGCCTGTGGCGGGCGGCCGTTCCACATCAGCTATTCAACGATGATCGCCACGACCGACGCCCAACTCGAGGAGGCGCGAGCCCAGCTGACGTTTCGTCTCGTCGACTCACCACCAGAGGTCAAGCAACTGGTTGGGATATCAGATTCCGATGTTGCCAAGATTCGATCCGCTCTGGCGGAGGGCGGCCCTCGCCATGCCGCCAGGCACGTCAACCCCGAATGGGTCTCGCCGTTCGTGATTTCAGGAACCGTGAGCGAGTGCGCGGCAGAAATCGCCGAGCTCCTTTCGACCAACGACATTGACGAGTTCTTGCTGTCCGTACTCGAGGTCGATGGCGGTGCGGCACTGATCGAACGCACTGCGACAATGTTCACCGACCCAACCTGAATCCACCATTCGTTGGATTCGGGTCAAGTGGTCAGCCGCCCTGCCAGCGGTCGAGGCCCGCCACATCGACACCGAGATGCTCGATCGCGCGGCCTACAGAGTGGGTGACAACCTCGTCGAGCGATCGAGGATTGTTGTAGAACGCGGGCACCGGAGGGAAGATGATCGCGCCGGTCTCCGCCGCTTGCTGCATCAGTCGAAGGTGACCAACGTGGAGCGGCGTCTCGCGGACCATCAGAACAAGGGGACGGCGCTCTTTGAGGGTGACATCGGCCGCCCGGCTGATCAAGTCGGCCGAGAAAGAGTTGGCGATCGCCGACAGCGATTTGATCGAGCAGGGGGCCACGAGCATTCCCGCCGTGCGGAACGAGCCGCTGCTGATCGGCGCCGCAATGTCGCGGGCACCATGCACATGGTCGGCCAATCCCTCGACCTCGCTCAGCGCCCATTGCGTCTCCACAGCGATCGTGGTCTTGGCCGGCCCAGACATAACGAGATGAGTCTCGATGTCGGCCATCGATGCGAAGAGTTCGAGTGCTCGAATCCCAAAGATCGAGCCGCTCGCGCCGGTGATGGCAACAACAACTCGGCGCATCAGTTCAGGTACTTGCCCAGGTCGACCGGCGGGTACGAAACTCGTTCGCCGTACTCTCGCCGCTCGCGCTTGTAGGTGGCATCGATTCCGACTTTCGTGCTGATACCCCGTTGGTCCGCAGTGGGATCCATCTCGTGTCCCTGGGCAAACGGCACGGTGAACACATCGTCGCCCCAGTGCACGCGGTTGGTTAGCGCCCACTGGATCTCGGAGGGTTCGTACATGTCGACATCGCGATCGATGACAATCACATTTCGGACGTTGATGTGAGCGGCCAATGCAGCCATCGCCAGGTTCTTTGGCGTACCAGGGTTGTCACGATCGATCTGGATGATCGCCAGGAAGCCATTGCCATACGGCGGGATATGCACGTCGGCGGTCTTGTCGAGGTGACGAACAAAGCGCCTGAGTAGCGGCTCGCGGGGCAGCACGTTGCCGATGTAGATGTGCTCGTACCAACCGGGAATGATCGTTTGATAGATCGGATCGTTTCGCCACGCGATACACGTGACCTCGAAGGTCGGGCTGTTCCACTGCTCACCGTGGTAGCCGTGGAACTCGGCCAACGGACCCTCCGGCTCGCGCACCGTCGGATGGATGAAGCCCTCGACCACGATCTCAGCCGCAGCAGGAATGTCGACATCGACCGTGCGGCCGGGACAGACCTCGATCCCCCTGCCCCTGATCGCGCCGGCGATCATCAGTTCGTCGACAGGCGTCTTGACACCGCCGGCGATCATGATTGCGGGGTCGAGCCCGATCGCAAGCGCAACCGGAAAGGGGGCACTGGGGTCGTCACGCGACTTCCAGAACGTTCCGACATCTCGCCACTCGTTGACGTTGAACCCGAACCGATCCGGGGCGAGACGAAGCATTCGGTTGTAGCCGAGGTTTCCGCGTCCCGAAATCGGGTCCTTTGCAACGGTGACAGCACCCGTGATGAACGCGCCGCCATCGCCTCGGCTGTGCACCGGAATCGGCAACATCGCAGTGTCGATGTCGGCGCCGGTGACGTAGTTGTCGTGCCAAGCTGCCGTGTCGACCCGCACGGGTGCGATTCCGTTCGCCGGCTCGAGAACCCTCTCCATCACGTCGATGATCTCGTTGGCCTCACACCCGAGAGCCACTGCGGCCCGGCGATGCGATGTCACACTTCCGCAGAAGATCGGCCAGGGGCTGTCGGTGACGTTCTCGAACATGCCGGCACCGATGTCATTGCGGTCGATGGACGCGGCAACGTCTGCGAGTTCATGCTTGAGAGAAACCTCGCGTGTCACCCGTGCAAGCTGTCCTACGGCATCGAGCGCCGCGATGTAGCTCCGAAGGTCGTGGATGTCGGTCATCGATCAGACCGTAGTGTGTCATTCCGCAACGAAGCGACGTGGTCCGGAAAGGGAACGTACGCTCGACACAACGTACGTACCCACCACTCGGGCAGCTCGCCGAACAGACGGATCGAGGCCGACATGAATCCACCGCATGTGACCGACTCAAACGAGAGGTCGGTCGCGATTCGAATCCCACGCAAGGGGGTCTGGATGTTTCCCGGCGTGCCTGCGGGGATGCTCGCCGATGCCGTCGTCGCCGCCGAGGCGCTCGGACTCGATGAGGTGTGGATAGCTGACGAGGGGGTCGCCCGTGACCCTGTGGCCGTGCTTGCATCTGTATGCCGTCGCACGACTCGCATCCGACTCGCGGTCGGGATCACGAGCCCGCTGCTACGCCACCCGGGTTCCATCGCCGCCGCTCTGGCGACCCTCGACGAGCTGAGCGGAGGTCGAGCAATGCTGGGACTGGGGGTAGGCGGCGTGCAATCCCTTGGACCATTTGGCATCACCACCGACCGACCAGTCGCAGTGATGAGGGATGCGATCAAGACAGCACGGGCTGTCTTCCAAGTCGAGCACAGCGAGAACTACGAACCTCCGGCCCACGCGTTTGGACCCAGGTCGGTTCCGATCTGGATCGGGACCCGCGGGCCTCAGATGTCACGACTCGCGGCGCGGGAGGCCGACGGGATCCTGGTGTCGGGCTGTACAGCCGCGCAGCACATCGAAATCGTGGAGCGGGTACGAGCAACCGGCTCGATCGAGGTTGCGCTGCACCAGTCGGTCAGCTCCACCGATCACCGGGATTCTGTTCTTGCCTGGGACGATGTGGGCGAGCGGTTGAGTGAAGAGGCAGCGATCCACCGGCCGGACGCGCTCGGCATCAGCCTGGTTGACCTCAACCACGACAAGCAGGCCGATGCCGTCGCTCTGGTCGAGCGGGCGGCGGCGGTGCTGGCCGCCATATGAACTCGAGCAGCTGACCGTCATCTTCACCAATCGGTGAGGCGGTAGTCCTTGAGGAAGCATCCCCACACGTGGGTGCCGGTGTTGACACCGTCGATGATCGGGTCGACGATGCGGGCCGCCCCGTCAACGATGTCGAGTGGCGGGTGGAACCGCTGCTCTTCCCGCTTCTGCTCGGCGATCGCCGCCGGGTCCTCGTCGCTGACCCACCCCGTGTCGACACTATTCATGTGGATACCCGTCGAGTGGTAGTCGGTTGCCGACGTGCGGGTCATCATGTTGAGCGCCGCCTTGGCCATATTGGTGTGCGGATGGCGGGTGGTCTTGAAGCGCCGGTAGAACTGCCCCTCAACGGCCGACACGTTGACGATGTGCTTGTGGCGACCTGGGGTGCGGTCCATCAGCGGGCGTAGTCGGGCATTGATGACAAACGGCGCGATGGCGTTGACCAGTTGGGTCTCGAGCAACTCGACCGACGAGACCTCGTGCAACAACAGGCGCCACGAGTTGCGGCCGCGTAGATCGACCTGTTGAAGGTCTTGATCGAACCGACCGGCTGGGAACAATTCCCCCGCGTTACCGACGTCTTCGGGGAGCAACGGAATCTGCGACAGCTCAGCCGACCGGGTGAGTCCGGGCGCAATACTCGACAAAGCAGCAGGGACCGTGCCAGTTGCTTCAGATTCCTCCCGATCGGCCGTGTCGGCTGAGAGCATGTGATAGCCGCGAAGGCCCTCGTACTCCCCCACCAGACTGAGAACGGGTGCCGACAGGTCGTGCAGCCTTGCCGTCTCGGCGTTCATCATGTGCTCGTAAAAGCCCGGTGGGCGGCGCACGGTCTGGCATGCGTTGTTGATGATGAAGTCGAGTTGGTGGCGGGTCTTGAGGATGTGTGAACAGAACGCCTCGACGCTGGGGGTATGACGGAGATCCAGCCCAAACACCTCCAGCCGGTCGCTCCAGTCGTCGAAATCTGGCTCTGCGGCATACCGGGCGGCAGCGTCCCGCGGGAAACGTGTGGCAACGATCAGCTCGGCGCCGCACCGCAGCAGCTTGATTCCGGCCTGGTAGCCGATCTTCACCCGGCCGCCCGTCAACAGTGCGACAGTGCCGGTCAGGTCGGCCAGCTCGGTGCGCTTGTCGAAATTGAAGCTGCCACACGATTCACACATCTGGTCGTAGAAGTGGTGGAGCTCGGTGTAGCGCTGCTTGCAGACGTAGCAGTGCTGTGGCTCGGTGGTCTCACGGAAATCGGGGTCATCGATGTCGCCCTGGCCAAGCTCGGACGGTGGCAGCTGGTTGGGTGTCGTGAACACGGGCTTGGCCCGCAGCGACCTGATTCCGGTCTCGTCGAGGGTGTTCTGGTCGCTCTGACGCTTCGCCGCCCGACGTTTCACCGAGCGAGCCTTGAGCTGCAACCG
>CALFRK010000003.1 GCA_937919625.1 uncultured Ilumatobacter sp. | reverse complement strand
CGAACAGTGGTCTGGCGAACAGCTCGGCGCAACGTGCCATTCAACACGCTGCTCGATGCAGCCGGGCTGACATCGCTACGGCCTTCGAAACGTTCGTTCATGCCATGGCCAGTTGTCCCGACAGGCCCAGAGGGCACCTCGCGATCCAACTGGGCGCCACCGTGCGACGCCGACCGATTGAACCCGACCAGGGCAGCGAGTGCCTCCCCGACGTCCTTGGACACCGTCGCTGACATGACGAACCTCCACCGCCAACCGCGATCAAGGGCGCTGGGCGTCCGGCCGTCATGAAACACCACATCACCTTCATCGCCGAGAACTTCTTCGGCCGACCCGACATCGAAGAATTGCTCGCTCGGCTACAGACCAAGGTACGGGCTCGCCGCGGGCCACAGTCGACGATCACAGTGCGGACGCTCGTTGCTGGCCTTGTCACCGCGATGGTCGTACAGGGCAGCCCGCAGATCGCAATGTCCGCACGCCAGATCGAAGGCATGACGAAGCATCAACGCTCGCTGCTCGGCATCGGTGTAGTACCGACCGTCAGCCAACTCCGTCGCCGTCTCCAACGCATCGAGACTGTCCTCCAAGCCACCGCTGGAGATGACCTCGACACCCTGTACGCAGCACTGCAGGAGTTCGCCGACGTCATCGTTCCCGCCTCGGCACTCATCGAATCCGGACCAATGACAGTGGCCGTCGACACGACGCTGTTCGACGCACACACACCCCACTACAGCCAAGATGAACTCGACATGATCGTCGACCCGGAACGCCGCAAGAACCTGTCGGAATCGACCAAGCGCGGCCTGCGCCACATCGCCAAAGCCGACGAATCCACCCTGCGACGCCACTACGACAGCGGAGCCACATACAGGAAGATCGAGCGCTTCACCGGACCCGAGCTCACCCTCGGCTACGGAGCAGTAGCGGCCGTCCAAGTCGGCGGCAGATTCGAACAATGCGTGCGAATCGCCGTCCGTTCCGCCAGCCAACACGACGTGCCCCCGGCCGTCGCGCTCGTGAAATCCATGATCGCAGCCGGCATCGAAATCGACCTCATCCTGGCCGATCGCGGTTTCAGCCAGTCAACCGAGCTCTGGCTCGAAGAACTGCGCCGCATCGGCCTACCACTCATCTTCGACCTCAAGTCGACGCAACAGGGCTATCGCGGCAAGGTCAACGGACTGCTCGAGATCGACGGGTGGCTGTTCCTACCCTCCCTCCCCAAGAAGTACTGGGACTTGAAGCGTCCAGCCATCACGGCCTCCGTAGAAGAAAGGGCCGAATACGTGCGCCAAGTAGACCTCCGCGCCGACTGGGCAATGCGGATCAAACAGACGATGCCAGGCGACCCCCACGGAGCGCGCAAGCTCCAACTCTACTCTCACGTCACGAAAGGATCCGCCAAGAAGGGCCTCGGAGTCCGTTGCCCGTCCTGCCCGAAATCCATGAGCAATCCGAACCCCAAGCTGAAACTCTGCCGCCAAGGCTGCAAGCTCGGCGAAGGCTGCGCAACCAAGACCATCATCTGGGGTGCCGCACAGTGTCCCGACACGTACCAGTCGACCATATTCGGGACCACTCCCTGGACCGCCGCCTACTCCCCACGCACCGGAGTCGAACGCTGGTTCTCGCACCTCAAGGGCGGAAACAATGTCGACTTCGTCAAGGCCCTCCGTGTCCGCGGCATCGTCAAGACCACGCTCATGACAGTCCTGGCCTCTGCGGCCACCAACCTCCGGCTCCGATTCAACAACGCCTACAACGAAGACGGCTGGCGCGGCCCAGACGAATAACCCACGCCAATCCGAACCAACGCAGAGAGGCCGCCCGGTACACCGGCGCGGCCTCTTTGCGTTCCCGAACACATGGCGGCGTGAACACAATCAACGGCCGCCCCGGCCGAACCCGAAACACCGCCCGACACGGCTCAGCAGCCCCAGCGAGGCTCTCAGACCAGAAACCTGTCACCAAATTCGGGCAAACCTGCGACATTCACAACATTACGAGCAGCCGCTGGTGCTGCCGCAGCTCGGGCAAGCGTGGCAGCTGCCGGCGCGAATCATGTGGACACCGCACTGCATGCACATCGGGGCGTCGATCGGTCGTGCAGCAGCCGGTGAGGAACCGGTGATCCCGCGGGCTGGAGTGTTGTCCTCGACCGTCGGGGCCAGAACACCACTCTGGAGAGCCGCCGTCAACTCATCGGCCGACGGCACGCTCTTGAAATCGGGGGCCAGCTCCGAACCCTGTTTGGTCTCGATCACCTGCTCATCGACACCCGGCAGCGTGGGCTGGGTGCGCTCGTCAATGGTGAAGATGCTCAGCTCGGCCCGCTCTTCATAGGTCAAGTACTCGAGTGCCAGGCGGCGCGATAGGTAATCCATGATCGAACCGGCAAAACGCACATCTGGATCGTCGGTCATACCCGCCGGCTCGAACTTCATATTGACGAACGCCTCGACATAGGCACGGATCGGAACGCCGTACTGCAAGCCATAACTGATCGACTTGGCGAACGCATCCATGATGCCGGCCATCGTCGACCCCTGCTTGGACACCGTCAGGAAGATCTCACCGGGCTGGCCATTCTCGTACTCACCGATCGTGGCAAAGCCCTTGCAGTCGGCGACACGGAACTCGAACGTGCGCGCCGAACGCGAACGCGGCAGCTTCTGTCGAATCGGCTTGTGGACGATCCTCTCGACGACCTTCTCCACCGCCTGTGTGGCCGACAGGGCGACGCCAGCACCACTGCCTGCCTCGGCATCACCCTTCTTCGCTGTGGAGAGCGGCTGGCCGACCTTGCAGTTGTCGCGGTAGACCGCCACAGCCTTGAGGCCAAGTTCCCAGCTGAGCTGGTGCAGCGCCTCGATATCTTCGACGCTGGCCTCCTCGGGCATATTTACCGTCTTAGAGATGGCGCCCGACAAGAACGGCTGCACGGCGCCCATCATTCGCACGTGACCCTCGTAATGAATCGTGTTGTCGCCCATCGAACAGGCGAACACGGACACATGGTTAGCGGCGAGGTGCGGCGCACCCAGGATCGATTTGTTCTCGTCGATGTAGGCGATGATCTCGTCGACCTGCTGAGGGCGGTAGCCGAGTCGTCGCAATGCACGCGGGATCGTCTGGTTGACGATCTGCATCGTGCCACCACCGACCAACTTCTTCATCTTCACCAGACCGAGGTCTGGCTCGATACCAGTCGTGTCGCAGTCCATCATGAGCCCGATCGTGCCGGTCGGAGCGAGCACCGAAGCCTGGCTGTTGCGGACGCCATGCTCTTGGCCATCACGGACCGCGTCTTCCCACGCTCGCTGACCGGCCGACAACAACTCGTCGGGAACGACGTCGTCGTTCTCGATCTGATAGCTGGCATCACGGTGCATCGCCAGCACCCGCAGCATGTGCTCTTCGTTGGCCTCGAAGCCCTCGAACGGGCCCATCCGAGCGGCGGTGCGTGCGCTCGTGGCATAGGCGTGGCCCGTCATCAATGAGGTCAGGCTGGCAGCCCACGAACGACCCTCCGGCGAGTCGTAGGCGTAACCGAGTGCCATCAACAGAGCACCCAGATTGGCGTAGCCGATGCCCAGCTGGCGGAACTTGCGGCTGGTTTCGCCGATCGGTTCGGTCGGGTAGTCGGCGCGGCCAACCAGGATCTCTTGGGCCGTGAAGATCATCTCGATCGTGTGCTTGTAGGCATCGACGTCGAACGTGTCGGCGCCGTTGTCGAGATTGAGATCGAGATACTTGAGCAGGTTGATCGAGGCCAGGTTGCACGCCGAGTTGTCGAGATGCATGTACTCAGAGCACGGGTTTGAGCCATTGATTCGGCCCGTGTTGTGGGCCGTGTGCCACTTATTGATCGTGGTATCGAACTGCAGCCCGGGATCGGCGCACTCCCACGATGCCTGGGCGATCTGGCCCCAAAGATCGCGGGCGGGGATCGTCTTGACGACCTCGCCGGTTGTGACCGCTTTGAGACCCCAGTCGGCACCCTCGACGACGGCCTGCATGAACTCGTCGGTGAGGCGAACCGAGTTGTTGGCGTTCTGGTATTGGATCGAGAACGAATCGGAACCATCGAGATCCATGTCGAACCCGGCGTCGCGCAGCACGCGGGCCTTGCGCTCTTCTTTGACCTTGCACCAGATGAACTCTTCGATGTCGGGATGATCGACATCGAGGATGACCATCTTGGCTGCCCGGCGGGTCTTGCCGCCGGACTTGATCGTGCCGGCCGATGCATCGGCACCGCGCATGAAGCTGACCGGGCCGGAGGCCGTGCCGCCACCCTCGAGCGGCTCGACGCTGGAGCGGATCCTCGACAGATTGACACCCGAGCCGGATCCGCCCTTGAAGATCGTGCCCTCTTCGCGGTACCAGTTGAGGATTGAACTCATCTTGTCGTCGACGGACAAGATGAAGCAGGCGCTGGCCTGCTGGGGCACGTCTGGGACGCCGATGTTGAACCACACCGGACTGTTGAACGCCGCCCGTTGTGTAACCAGGATGTACTTCAGTTCGTCGCTGAACGCCTGCTCTTCATCCTGATCGGCGAAATAGCCGCCCTCACGGCCCCACCTGACGATCGTGTCGACCACACGGATGATCACTTGACGCAGCGAACTCTCACGGCCGGGTGTTCCGAGCGTGCCACGAAAGTACTTCTGCGTCACGATGTTGGTGGAATTGACCGACCAATCGATCGGGAACTCGACGTCGCGTTGCTCGAACGCAACCGTTCCGTCTTTCCAGTTGGTGATACGAGCATCCCGGCGTTCCCAGACGACCTCGTCGAACGGGTCGACCCCTGGCGACGTGAAGAGTCGACGAAGTCCGATTCGACCTGCGGCGGTCAGTCGTTCAGGCGCCAGAGACATGTGTATTCCTTCCAAAGTGATCGAGCTTTGCGTCCGACTTCGAGAAACATGTGGACACAAGATGTAGTTGGGTTTCCCCAGGTGCCCATCTCTTCAGCACAACAGCTTGTGTTCAACAGGTGGGCATCGTATTACA
Source organism: uncultured Ilumatobacter sp. (assembly GCA_937919625.1). GTDB lineage: Bacteria > Actinomycetota > Acidimicrobiia > Acidimicrobiales > Ilumatobacteraceae > Ilumatobacter. The sequence goes on along the minus strand of CALFRK010000003.1, from coordinate 77,670 downwards.
TCATTGTAGTTACATCCGTGTCAACGACTGACGCCCACTGTTCGCAAACAATCCTCTGACCAGCGACGACGCGGGCCGCTTGGAGCTGATCTCGGCGACGGTGAGCAGCGCGACACACAGGTTCAGGGCGCATGCACCCCAAGTGGTCCGTCACCGGCTCGCCCAACGCGGCCAACTCCCGATTTCGTTCCACCGATTCGTCCGTGTATCGCGCCGCCTCCGGCACAAGAACCCACCATACGGATGAATGGTTGTGGAACGGAAGGGGACAACCATGTGAATTGCGGAAGTTTCCTGTGGGCACAGCTGTGGACAAGATCGGGTTACCCACAGAGGCGGCGGCCGGTACGATCCTCGGCCAGACGAAGTGGCATGATCGGATCGTCATGAAGCCCGCGCTGCAACGACTGCACCCCTTTCCCGCCGAGACGATCACGATCGCCGACGCTTACACCACCGAACGCCCGCCACCGCCAGGGCGGCCCTGGTTGGGGCTGTGCATGGTTACCAGCCTTGATGGGTCGGTTTCGATCGGCGGATCCTCCGGCGGATTGGGGAATCCCAACGACCTCGACGTATTGCTCACGTTGCGTGAGATCAGCGACATGGTTCTGGTCGGTGCCGGTACGGCTCGTGGCGAGGGTTACGGGCCACCCTCGAACGGCAAGCGGATCGGTGTCGTCACCAACAGCGGACACGTCGATCTCGACACACCATTGTTCAGATCGGGGGCCGGGTTCCTGATCGCACCGGCGTCGGCCAATATCGACGAAACGAAGGCACAGGTGTTGAGAGCCGGCGTGAACGTCGTCAATCTCGGCGCCGCCGTCGGCCGTCTTGGCGAGGTTCTGCCATCCGTCACGTACGTGCAGGTCGAGGGCGGGCCAAGGCTCAACGGCGCACTACTCGCCGGCGACCTGATCGACGAACTCGATCTCTCGATCTCGCCCAGGCTGGTTGGCGGGCAGGGCCCTCGCCTCACCAGCGCCGCGCCTGAGCTGGATCGCAGATTCGATCTGGCGCACCTGCTCGCCGACGATGATGGATTTATATTCAGTCGGTGGGTTCGGCGAGCTTGCTGAGCAATGCCAGCTCGCTGGCAAAGTCGGCGGCAGCGTCGAAGTTCTTGTAGACCGAGGCGAATCGAAGATAGGCAACCTCGTCGAGTACGCGCAGCCGGTCGAGCACACTCAGCCCGATCTGACTGGTGGTGACCTCTCCGCCGAGCAGCCGCATCTCGTCTTCGACTTCGGTGGCAAGCTGTTCGACCTGAGCGGTGTCGACAGAGCGGCCCTTCGTTGCGGCCAACACACCGAACACGATCTTGTCGTGATCGAACGCCCGATGGGTGCCATCGGACTTCACAACCACCAGCGACAGCCCTTCGGCGCGTTCAAAGGTCGTGAACCGATACGAACAGGTCAGGCACTGGCGCCGCCGGCGAATCGCGATGCCCTCTTCAGCAAGCCGCGAGTCGACGACCTTGGTGTCGTCGGTGTGGCAGCTGGGGCAGAACACCCCACCAGACTACTGAAGCACCTAGGGAAGCAGTACAGCCTGGCCGGCCTGGATCGAGGCCCCACCATTGATGTCGACCAGCTTGTCGACGTACCGGGCGATCGGCACAGCGCCGTGATGTAGTTCGCCAATCGACCACAGTGTGTCGCCCGGCCGTGCCGTGATCGTTATGCGAGTGAGCGCCGGCAGGCTCGCAGCGGCGGAGGCAGGTCCGTCGCTGGAACCGGCCAGCACATCGTGCGCCAACACCGCTCCGACCGCGACAAGCACGGCTAGAACGATGCCGACAAGCTGGCGCCGTCGACGGTAGGTCGCTTCGGACACCCGCGTGGCGGGGGCGGAACAGGCCCGGGGGATGCGGACCGATTGCGGCATAGAAATGGTGGCACTCATGTCGACGGACTCCCAACTGAACATCGAGGCGGATCTGATGAAGTGATCTTGACGGGCGGGTGTAACAGGGTTTCGAGCCTGCGTACAGCTGTTGAACGAATCGAACAGCTGTACGGGAGAACAGTTGTACCCGAACAATCGTTCGATGTCAACCAATAATCGAACAAATGTACGCGAACACACGTATGTCGAACAGATGTTTGACTCTGGCGGCGAACGCCCGTACGATGTCGACATGGCCAACAAGCAGATCACCAAGAGACAGCGCGGAATCCTCGACTTCATCGAATCCGAAATGCGCGATCGTGGCTATCCCCCGTCCGTACGTGAAATCGGCGAGGCGGTCGGGCTTACTTCACCCTCCACAGTGCACAGCCACCTCAACACCCTCAGTCGGCTCGGCTACCTGCGGCGCGACCCCACCAAGCCGCGGGCGATCGAAGTCCGCTGGGATCCCAACTCTGGGGCCGTAATGGAACGCCGCCCGGTGCGTCACGTTCCGCTGGTCGGCGACGTAGCAGCGGGCACTGACGTGCTCGCACAAGAGAACGTCGAAGAACTGTTCCCGATTCCGAGCGACTTCACCGGCGAAGGTGATTTGTTCATGCTTCGTGTTCGCGGAGAGTCAATGATCAATGCCGGGATCCTTGACGGCGACTTCGTGATCGCCGTTCAGCAGGCAACCGCAAATTCCGGTGACATCGTCGTCGCCGGCATCCCGGGCGAGGAGGCAACAGTCAAGACGTTCCGCACACAGGGCGACCGAGTCATCCTCGAGCCGTCCAACCCCACCATGGAACCACTTGAGTTCGTCGCCGACGACGTCACGATCTACGGCCGCGTCGTAACCGTAATGCGACGCCTCTGACCCCCGACCGAAAGGGCTAACCCGTCGGTTGATCGGGGTCGCCAGCGGCGATATCGGTAACGGCATCGGTGATCTCATCGGTGATCGCGTCGGTCACATCCACGATCACTTCCTCGGCTTGCTTCTCGAGCGTATGGGGTAGCTGCAGGGCGATCTGCTCGGCCACCGGCGGGTTGGTCGCCGTCCCACCGAGCACGGGTGGCGCCCATGGCGACACCGGCCTGGGCATTCGTGGTCGCGATAGCAGTTCATTCACTTCGGACAAGGGGCCGGCGATCGAAACTTGCTCGTCTGGCAAGTGAGGGTTTACGGCCGACCTCACGACCCCTGGCTCGTCGGGCACCACGACCCGCTCGGCATTCTGCCGGGGCCCCCACCCCGGCCCATCGGGGGCAAGGAAGGCGGCAGCCCGATTCGACCGCCGGCCAGCCAACACCAACAACAGAACGCCGAGGACGACACCGAAGGTCGCAACGAGGATCGCTCGTTGACGCAACTCATCGACACCATCGTCGGGATCACGGCCAATCGCCGCGGCCACAGCGGGGTCGTCGCCGACAACCACGAGCTGGTACTCGCCGGCCGAGTCAATCTCGATCCGTGCCACCGAGTTGCCGAGATGATCGTCGGTGTCGTACGACAGCTGGTCGTCGGCCCGGGGCACCACGGGGCCGTCGTTGCCTCGTAGCTCGAAAGCAAACGTCTGGGTCGGGTCGGCGGCCGGCTGACAGCCGCCACTCGGCGCGTCGTTCACGGGTCCGAGGTCTTTGAACACGAAAAACGTGCCCGTCTCGGTGAACCTGAGCGTCGTGGTGCACCCAACCGACGCCCGGGCAAAACCGTCGACTGCCGCCGACGGACGAGAAACCGAGCGCATGTACAACACCCCACCGCCGACGAGTCCGGCGAACAGCAACAGCATTCCGAACGCCGCCGCAGTCCCGCGCCCTTTCGACTTTCTGGCCATGTCGAGTCACTCTCCCGCGTCAGTCGCCTACCCCGAGGCGTGCTGCCACGAGTTCGATGCGTTCATCAGGTTGTACCACGGCGACCCGTACATACTCCGAACCAGCCGCGCCGTAAAAGTCGCCGGGGCTGATCAACGCGCCACCCTCGGTCGCCAATCGCTCGGTGAATGACCACGCGTCTCCGACGTGAAACCACAGGTAGAAGCCACCCTGCGGGAGCGGCACCTGCAACCCCGACCAGCGCTGCAGCACCTCCGCCATGCGCTGCAACCGGCCCAGATACCGATCGCGTTGCTGATCGACGTGCTGATCATCAGCCAGTGCAACTGCGCCGGCCGCCTGAGCCGGGCCAGGCACCATCATGCCGACATGCTTGCGTACCTCTTGCAGATACGCGACCAGCTCACGGTCACCGGCATAGAAACCGACCCGTGTACCGGCCAGGTTTGACCGCTTCGAAAGCGAATGCACGGCGACGACGCCGTGGTCACCATATTCGAGGATCGTGCGCCCACGATCGGCCCATGTGAACTCGATATAGCATTCGTCCGAGAAGACGGGCACGCGGTGGGCGCGGCCCCAGGCGGCCGCCGCACCGAGATCGTCGAGTACGCCGCTCGGATTGGCCGGGCTATTGACCCACAAGACCAGCGCTCGAGCGGCGTCGGCAGGGTCGATGGCGTCCAGCTGCAACCCTCCGGTTGGCGACATCGGCACGGCCACCGCTCGACATCCCGCCAGGATCGCTCCCATCTCGTATGTGGGATACGAGATCGCCGGAAACAGAACCGTATCCAGGTCGGGGCGCCTAAGTTTCAACCACTGTGGCAAGGTGCCAACGAACTCCTTGGTGCCGATGCACGCAGCAATCTGATCGGCCGCGACGTCGACGTCGAAGCGCCGACCCATCCATTCCCGCGCCGCCGTGCGCAACTCGACCGACCCGATGCTCGGCGGGTACCCACGCTCGGCGCCCGACGACCCGAGCCGGTCGACAACGGTTGCCGGTGGCGAATCGAATGGCGTACCGATCGAGAAATCAACCAAACCGCCTTCGAACCGGTCCGCGAGCGGCTTGAACCGGTCGATCCGTTCGTAGGGATACGGCGGTGGAACGAACCCGCCCGAAGACGTGGGCGACGCGGAAGTGGTCATGCGGTTGGAGATGATACGACGAACTCAGAGAGCCGTCCGGCTGAGGCCTCAGACAACCGTGCACGAACCCTCAGTCCCGATTCAGATTCGGTGGTCGACACGACCTCGCCCTCGCGATGCACCGAGGCGATCACGTCGCCTCGGTCGTACGGAATGTCGAGCTCGACGATTTTCGTGATCGCCCGCAGACGATCGGCCAAGGTGCGCAGAAAGAGCTCGATGCCCTCGCCTGTCACGGAACTGACCGCGACGGAACCGACATGCTCGGCCTTTAGTCGGTCGGCGTCGAGCGGCGCTAGGTCGCATTTGTTGAAAACGATCAACTCGGGAACTTCGGCGGCGTTGATCTCGCCGAGCACCACACGCACGGCGGCGATCTGACCCTCGGGGTCGGCGGCGCTGGAATCGACGACGTGCACGAGATAGTCGGCGAGGGCGGCGACCTCGAGGGTGCCCTTGAACGCCTCGATCAGTCCGTGAGGGAGCCTGCGAACAAACCCGACGGTGTCGGTCAGCAGAACTGGTTCGCCGCCCGACAGCGCAAGCCGACGGGTTGTCGGATCAAGCGTGGCGAACAGGCGGTCCTCTGTGAGCACACCGGCATCGGTGAGCTGATTCAGTAGCGTCGATTTGCCGGCGTTCGTGTAGCCGACGATCGCCACCGTAGCGAGCCCGCTGCGACCGCGCGACTTTCGCTGCAGGTCCCGAGTATCAGCAAGCGATCGCAGATCGTGCTCGAGCTTTGTGATGCGACGCATGATACGACGCCGATCGACTTCGGTCTTCGTCTCGCCACCACCGAACCGGCCGCCGACACCACCGCGCTGCTGGGACAACTTGGCGTCCTTGCCGCGACGCAGCCGTGGCAGTCGATACCGAAGCAGGGCGAGCTCGACCTGGGCCTTGCCCTCCAAGGTGTGAGCGTTCTGGCCGAAGATGTCAAGAATCACAGCGGTACGGTCGATCGCCGTTCGTCCAAGAACCTTTTCCAGGTTGAACTGCTGAGCCGGAGCAAGATTGTTGTCAAACACCACTGTGTCGGCATCGAGGGCGAGGCAGACCTCTTTGAGCTCATCGACCTTGCCCTTGCCGATGTACCAGGTATGGTCGGGCGCCGAGCGGCGCTGCACCAGGCGCGCCACGACGTCGGCGCCGGCCGTGTCGACCAGCAGCTCGAGTTCATCGAGGCTGGCCTCGACCGACTCATCGGTGTCACCGGGCAATAGAACACTGACGAGCACGATCTTCTCTCGGATCGTGCGGTCGATCAGTGAGGCGCCGAGCGATTCTTGGTACGGAGTGTTCATTCAGAGCCCAATTTCGATCGTGGCGATGTGGGTGGCCGGGCCGGTCAGGGTGACGCGTCCCGGGCCCGGGGCATCGAGCTCCACTGTCGCACGCCCGCCGTCCATAACCACCACGACTTTCCCGTCGGAAGGGGTAGCCAGCCCCCATCGGGCCGCTGCGTAGGCCGCTGCGCAGGCGCCGGTGCCGCACGCCTCGGTGATACCTGCACCGCGTTCGTGGACACGCATGCGAATCTCGTGCTGATGCTCGCCGGGTTCGACGATCTCGAGATTGATGTTGGGCAGCTTGCTGCCGAGGTCGGCCAGATCGACGGCGGCGACGTCGTCGACACCGACCACGGCGTGCGGGTTGCCGAGACTGAGGTGGGTGACCGGGCGATCGGGGTGACACCCCAACGAGGCCCATCCGGATGGCTCGGGCAACAGTTCGACTGGGCCCATGTCGACGGCTGCAAGGATTGTCGCCTGGTCGTCGGTTGCCTCGAGCGTGACCAATCGATCACCCGCATCGGTGAGGATCCGCTGCGGACGGAGATCGCCACGTCGGGCGGCCAGCGCCTGGGCGAAGCAACGGATTCCGTTGCCGCTCATCTCGGCCCGGCTGCCATCAGCATTGTAGAGCACCATCCGCGCCGCATAGTCCGGCTCGGTCTCGGCGACCAGTAACCCGTCGGCGCCAATCCCACGGCGCCGGGCGCACAGACGCCGAGCGAGCTCGGGCAGGTCGTCAACAGCGGGATGGAAGACGACGAGGAAGTCGTTACCGAGTCCGTGGTGCTTGGTGACCGTCAGCGTGCTCATCCGTTTCCTGCCTGCTCGTTTTGTGAAGAACCGTTGAGGGCCCCCCGCACGACCTCGGATGCCTCCGCGACCGGATCGTGCTCGATATCTACCCAGCGTACGCGTGGGTCACGTTGGAACCATCGCAGTTGCCGCACTGCGAACTGACGCGTTCGTACGATTACCTGGTCGACCGCCTCGTCCAGCGAGACCGACCCTTCTAGATGGGCCAGAATCTCCTTGTAGCCGAGCGCCTGGGCGGCGGTCTTCGACAGTCCTACATCGGCGAGGCCGCAAACCTCGTTCAAGAGCCCGTCCTGCATCATCTGGTGCACCCTTTGGCCGATGCGGTCGGCCAGGACGCCACGCTCCCAGCGCAACCCGATCTGGGCAACAGGGGTTGGCGGGTAGGCCTCGAGCCCAGGACCAAACGAACTGAACGGCCGCCCGCTGCCTTCGCACACCTCGAGTGCCCTCACAATGCGGCGGGCGTTGTTTGGCTCGGTCTTTGCGGCGGCCGCTGGATCGCAGGCGACGAGTCGGGCATGAAGGGACGGTGCTCCAAACCGACCAACCTCTGCCTGTAGTCGAGTGCGAATCTCTGGCCACTCCCCCGGCAGGTTGAGCCCGTCGATGACCGCCCGGTGATACAGCCCCGTTCCCCCGACAAGGATCGCACGACGACCGCGCTCGGTGATCTCCTCGAGGACACCGTTGTAGGCACGTTGGAACTCGGCAACGGCAAACTCCTGGTTGGCATCGACCAGGTCGGTCAGGTGGTGCGGCACGCGTGATCGCTCGGCTGGCGTGGGCTTGGCGGTGCCGATGTTCATTCCCCGGTACACCTGCATCGAGTCGATCGAGATCAGATCGACGTCACCTTCCGATTCGGCCACGACCATAGCGACCGATGATTTGCCCGACGCGGTCGGACCGACCACGGCCACACGGATCGGCCCGATGCTCACAGGGCGTTGACAGGGATGCGAAGCTTGTGAGTGGGCTCGGCCAACATCTCGACGAACCGACCCTCGAGGTGGTGCGGGGCGGCGCGGGTGACCTCGACCGTTGCATAGCTACCCCTACGAAGTGGGTACGGCGGCGTGAAATGCAGCAGCTTGTTCTGGCGGGTACGACCGGAAATGACGGCGGGGTTCTTTTTTGACGGCCCCTCGATCAGCACCTCTTCGATGTGCCCCACTCGCGCCTCATGCTTGAGCAGTGCCGAGCGCTCGATCACGATCCGCAATCTCTGAAAACGTTCGCTGGCAACGGCAGGATCGACGAAGTCGGCCTGCATCTCGGCTGCCTCAGTGCCCGGGCGTGGCGAAAAGATGAACATATAGGCGTAGTCATACTCGGCCGCCGCCGCCACCTCGAGCGTACGTTCGAAGTCATCGTCGGTCTCGCCAGGAAAACCGACGATGATGTCGGTGGACACCGCCAGGTCTGGCACGACCATGCGGGCCTGGGCCAGCTTCTCGAGGTAGCGCTTGGCGGTATAACCGCGGTGCATCAGTGCCAGCACGCGGTCGCTGCCCGACTGCAAGGGATAATGCAGATGCTCACATACCGCCTCCGTCTCAGCCATCGCTGAGAAGGTTTCCGACCGCATGTCCTTGGGGTGCGGACTGGTGTAGCGCACGCGCCGGATGCCCTCTACGGCGCCGACATCACGGATCAGATCGCTGAACAATGGACGCAGCTTGGCATCGGCATCACCCGCCTGACGTGCGGCCAGTTGCAGATCACGGCCGTACGAGTTGACGTTCTGGCCGAGCAGCGTGACTTCGGTGACGCCTTCGGATGCCAGCTGCTCTACCTCGTTAAGAATCTCGGCATACGGACGACTGATCTCGACACCGCGAACGGCAGGCACGATGCAGAATGCACAGTTGTTGTCGCAACCGATCTGGATCGTGACCCAGGCGTTGTAACTGGTCTCGCGGCGAGCCGGCAGGGCCGACGGAAACAAGGCGTGGTCATCGATCACCGCCGCCTCGAGGATCTCGGTCAGGGGTCCGTTGCTGTTGGCCGCCTCGTGAAGCAACTCGGCGGCGCGGTGCACGTTATGTGTGCCCATCACCACGTCGACATGTTTGGCCTTCTTGGCGACCAAGTCGCGGTCTTTCTGGGCAAGGCAGCCCGACACGACGATCTGGCGGCCCTGCTTGGCGTCTTTCCATGGTCGCAGGTGGCCGAGGTTGCCGTACAGCTTGTTGTCGGCGTTTTCCCTGATGCAGCACGTATTGAGCACGACTACATCGGCGTCGTCTTGCGACTCGGCGCGCACATACCCGTCAGCCTCCAGCAACCCTGCGATTCGTTCAGAGTCGTGCTCGTTCATCTGACACCCATAGGTGTGCACGACATAGCTGCGTGTGTCCCCCGAATCCATGATTGAGCAGGCTACCGGCCACCCGGGTTCCCGGCCGTTGGTATGGTTCAGGCATGGAACTCGCCGAAGAGAAGTACATGTCACTGACAACCTTCCGAAAGGCCGGGACACCGGTCGCGTCGCCTGTCTGGGTGGTCGACCTTGGTGACAACAAGGTCGGGTTCTACACCAGCTCGGGATCAGGCAAGGCAAAGCGTTTGGCCCATACCTCGAAAGTGATCGTGCAGCCGTCGGACTCGCGCGGACGGGTCAAAGATGGCACAAAGCCGATCGCGGCCACCGCCGAGTTGGTGACCGGCGATCAACTTGCCCAGATCACCACCAAGATCAAGGCCAAGTACGGCTACTTCACCAAAATCACCAAGCTGCTCGGCAAGATCGGCGGGATCATCAAGCGCAACCGGATTCCCTACGCCGACCGTGGCGTCGTGATCACTTTGCCGGCGAGCGACTGACCGCCGACCAGCACCACGAGGAAGGAATCCCGACTGTCGGGTGTTCAACCACATCGTGCCGAACGAACAGAACGAACCGCGCCACTACGACCTGATCATCATCGGGAGTGGATCGGCAAATGCGATTCCGTCGTATCTCAGCGAGTGGAAGATCGCGATCGTCGAGCGTGGCACGTTCGGTGGCACCTGCCTCAACGTCGGCTGCATCCCTTCGAAGATGTTCGTGTTGCCGGCCGATCTTGCCGAGGAGGCCAACCACAGCCCGCGGCTCGGTGTCGATGTGCGCTTCCATGGCGCCGATTGGGCGGCTATTCGTGATCGTGTGTTCGGACGGATCGACCCGATCGCCGAAGGAGGGCGCCAATACCGAGCGACCGGCTCGGAGAACATCACCCTGATCGAAGGCACCGCCCGATTCGTGGCGCCGAGGGTGCTCGATATCGAGGGCAAGAGGTTTACCGCCGACCACATCCTGATCGGCGCCGGCTCACGCCCCTCCGTGCCGCCGATCCCTGGCCTGGTCGAGACCGGGTTTCACACCTCCGACTCGATTATGCGTCTCGACGAACTGCCCGATCGTTTGGGGATCGTCGGCGGTGGCTACATCGCCGTCGAAATGGGCCACGTCTTTGCCTCGTTCGGATCGAAGGTGTCGTTGTTCAACCGGTCGCATGTGCTGCTACGGGCGCAAGACGCAGAGATCTCACAACGATTCACCGAGGTCTTCTCACAGCGCGTCGACGTGCACCTCGAGCATCTGCCGTCCAAAATCGAGCGTCGCGGTGACTCGATCGCGATCCATTGCGGCGGAGAGGTGATCGAGGTCGATCAGCTGCTCGTGGCAACCGGCCGCGAGCCCAACAGCGACCTGCTCGACGTCGAGCTCGGTGGGTTGTCCTGTCATCACCACGGAACCATCGTTGTCGACGAACACATGCGCACCATCGCCGATGGGGTGTGGGCGATCGGCGACATCGCCAACGAGTACCAGCTCAAGCACGTCGCCAATCACGAGGCCGAGGTCGCATTCTGGAACATCGCCCACCCCGACGACCAGAAGCGTGTCGACTACACGGCTGTGCCCGCCGCCGTATTCAGCAATCCGCAGGTCGCTTCGGTTGGGCTGACCGAGCAGCAGGCCCGCGATCAGGGGCGTGACTTTGTCGTCGGACGCCGCGACTACGGTGGTACCGCTTTCGGGTGGGCGCTGGCCGACGAAACGTCATTTGCCAAGGTGCTCGTAGACGTGCCGACCGGCCTGATCATCGGGGCCCACATCATCGGCCCGCAGGCTGCTTCGCTGATCCAGACGCTGATCCAGGCGATGCAGTTCGGCCAAACGGCCGCCCAATTGGCGCACGAGCCCTACTGGATCCACCCGGCACTGACCGAGGTGGTTGAGAACGCCCTGCTCGAAGCGTTGGAACAACTCTGATCGACCACCAAGCACGGCAACGGGCGCTAGCGTGCCAGCCGTGATCATCGCTGCTGTTGGCTCGACCGGGTACCAAATCATGGAACTGCTGCACATTGTTGCAGCCGTCGTGGCATTCGGACCGTTGTTCCTCTATCCCGCCCTTCGCAAGGCCGGCGAGACGAAGACCATCGCCAAGACCCACATGCAAATGACGTTTCCGGCACTTGTGCTGCTGTGGGTGTTCGGCATGGGTATGGCCGGAATGTCGGACGGGGTATACGAAATGTCGCAGACGTGGCTGACGCTTGCGATCCTCGTTTGGATCGTGACGATCGCTGTGAGCTGGTTCCTGATCAAGCCGGCGATCACCGACTCGAGCGATTCGGCCAACGCCAAGCTCTCCGCTGGCATCGGCGTAACGCACCTCAGCTTGGTCGTCGGCCTGGCCCTGATGATCTGGAAGCCGGGCCTCTGACCTGACTTGCCGCCGGCGTCAGTCGGCGAGCGTCATCAGCCCGTCAGCATCGTTGGGCGAGTACGGATTGTTGGCGATCTCCCACAGGTGACCGTCGGGGTCCGCCACGTACGACGAGTACCCACCCCACTCTGTTGACACAGGCTGTTTGACGGGAACCGCGCCAGCGGTGACCCATGCGGCGAAGACCACGTCGACGTCGGCACGGCTGTCGCAGTTGAGAGCGATCGTGACCGCTCGGAAGCCGGTTCCGTCGGCTGACACGCCGGCGTCGTCGGCCAGCGCATGGCGGCCGTACAGCCCGAGCACGCTTCCCTGCATCGAGAAGAACGTGATCGAGTTCTCGGACGCAGACGACCGACGCCACCCGAGCGATTCGTAGAACGAAGTCGATCGAGCGACGTCGGCCACCCCCAGCGTGACCATCGTCAAGCGTTGTGGTACCGCCATGCCAAGCCGGAATCAGTCGAGGCTGATCGGCTGATCGTGCTCGTCTGTGAACTCGTCGGCCGAGTCTGCAACCTCGAGCGGTGCGTTCGGGTCGAGCTTAAGGCCTGAAGCGATCATCACCTTGTCGCTGATCTCGACCGTGATCTCGGGGTTTGACGCGAGGAAGTTTTTGGCGTTCTCGCGACCCTGGCCTAGCTGCTCGCCCTCATAGGTGAACCACGCACCCGACTTGGTGACGATCCCGAGATCGACAGAGATGTCGAGTAATCCACCCTCGCGGCTGATGCCCTTGCCGTACATGATGTCGAACTCGGCCTGACGGAACGGCGGCGATACCTTGTTTTTGACGACCTTGACCCTGGTGCGGTTGCCGACGATCTCGGCACCGTCCTTGAGCGACTCGATGCGGCGGATGTCGAGCCGCACCGACGAGTAGAACTTGAGCGCACGTCCACCAGGTGTGGTTTCGGGCGATCCGAACATGACACCAATCTTTTCGCGCAACTGGTTGATGAAGATCGCGATTGTTTGGGTTTTGCTTAGGTTGCCGGTGAGCTTGCGCAGCGCCTGGCTCATGAGGCGGGCCTGCAAACCGACGTGGGTGTCGCCCATGTCGCCCTCGAGTTCGGCACGCGGTGTCAACGCCGCCACCGAATCGATCACGACAACGTCGATCGCCCCAGATCGCACCAACATGTCGCAGATCTCGAGTGCCTGCTCGCCTGTGTCGGGTTGCGAGATGAGGAGCTGGTCGATGTCGACACCGATCGCCGCTGCGTAGATCGGGTCCATGGCGTGCTCGGCGTCGATATAGGCGCACACGCCACCATTGCGCTGCGCCTCGGCAACGACATGCATGGCGAGCGTGGACTTACCCGACGACTCTGGGCCGAAGATCTCGGTGACACGGCCGCGTGGCAGGCCCCCGATGCCGAGCGCCAGGTCGAGTGCGATGGCACCCGTGGGGATCGACTCGATCGCAAGGCTGTTCTTGTCGCCCATGCGCATGATCGAGCCCTTGCCGAATTGCTTGTCGATCTGGGCCAAGGCCATCTCGAGCGACTTTTCGCGGTCGTTGCCCATGTGATTTGTCTCCCTGTTCGTGCTGTTCGATTGTTCGGGGCGATGAGCCCGATCCGCTGATTTCAACGTGGTGATCACCATACGTAAGGGGTGTCACAGTGTTGTTTGGCTGCCCCTGTGGGGGAATGACAACAATGTAGTTGTCGAACAGCCGTTCGGCAAGCATTTCAGGGAACGAACGTTCGATTTCTTTTCGACGACGCTGCGTTGCGTGTCGTACGCAACACGTCAGAGCGAGGCGTCGCCCTCGCCGGCCAACTCGGCGGGGGTCGGTCGACGCATCCACAGGTCGACCGCCTGCCACAGCGTGAACGAAACCGGGTAGAAGACTGCCGGCCCGAACAGGCCGACGGCCCCGGCAGCGATCATCACACCGAGCACCGGAATGTCGGGGGCGGTAAGCACCACGAGCACAAGCACCGTGCCGAGCAGAGACGAAAAGGTGAGGATGATATTTGCGGTGAGAGCGCCGAGCTCGAACGCTTCGTCGCCACGCCGATAGGCATGGCCACACGACTGGCAACGCTCCTGGCGCTTGAACCAACCCAGAAAGTACGACTTGCGGTCGCCGCACCAGGCACACCGACGGGTGAAGCCGCGCGCCAACAGGCGGGGACGGGACGGGAAACTGACGATCGGCTGAATCTTCAAATGTCCGGATGAAGTCTCCACAATCGCAGGTTACCCATTCGGGCTGGCAGACTCTCCTGCAATGGAACGAAGTCTTGCAGGCATGTTGTTCTTGGTCGCCGCAGTGGCGATCAGTTTGAGCGCGGGAGCGTGGTGGATGCAGCGAATCGTCTTCACACCCGACGCCACCACCGACACCGCCACAGCGATCCTTCGTGATCGCGACATCCGGCTCGAGTTCAACGCACTCGTCGCACCGGCCAGCGCGGCGGCCGTCGAACAATCGGTTCCAGATCTCAGCGACTTCATCGAGACACAAGTTCTCACCAACCGCGCCGGAGCGGCCATGATGGCCCCCCTGATCGAACAGGCCCACGAGCGCATCATCGGTATCCGTGACGAACCCGTGCAGATCACCGGACCCCAGATGATCGACATCGTGCGCGACCAACGGGCCGCACACGTCGTCACGGTCACGATGCCGATCGAGCCGATCGGCACGCTCAAGACGATGCGCGGCCTGCTGGGCTGGATGATCCCGATCGCCGGTGGTCTCGGACTGTTGCTGGTGCTGCTCGGTATCTTTGCGCGACCAGGGCGTCGCGATGTGCTCCGCGGGCTCGGCGAATTCGGTATCGCGATGGCGGCCTCGATGCTGTTGTTCGGCTACGCCCTACCCGTGCACATGATGACGGCGATCGACAACCGCGTCTGGACACACGCAGTCCCACGCCTGGCGATGCGTACTCTCCCGGTCGTGCTGGGGCTGGCGCTGATCTGTGCCGTCGGTGGCGTGGCGTTGATCGTCGCCTCGACCTATGGGGGACAGCGTCGACAGTGGTCGACGCCTCTGTCGGCCACCCGCTACCGCGGTGGCAACAACCCCGGCTGGGGCTGACGACCCACTCCCCTACCCGATCGCGAGCGTCAGGCGACATCGATCGTGCGCAGGCGAGCACCGGCCAGCGCCAAAGCTGCGGCGGCGATCACGAGCGGAACGACCACGCCGACAGGCAAAGACAGATCGCCGAGGTCGAGGTTGACGTCGGTGATCGAGGTCAGGATCGAGCGGGTGTACCCGCGGATCGCCAGCTTGGCCGCAAAGCTGCCGAAGGCGGCGACGATGCCCTCCCAGATCAGGATGTAGCCGAGGCCCCACACGATCGGGTTCTTGAGCAACAGACCGAGCAACACGAACAGCGCCGAGTAGGCGATTACCCCGATCGCACCGGCCAGCACCGTCGCCGAGATCAGTTCGCTACCTCCATCGACGGCGACCGCCGAGACCACAAGTGGCACGATAGTCAGCGGCAAGCTGAGTGTGATCGAAGCCAGCCAGGCACCAACGACGACAGGCCAGCGATCCATGGGGCGCAACCACAGATAGACCAGCGTGCCGTCCTCGCGCATGTCGCCGAGCGCCGCCGAAGCGAACACCAGCGCCACGATCGGCAACAGCGTCGTGAAGCCGAGGTCGGAAATCAACCGCACGCCTCGCTCGACCGGATCAATGCGACCACCATCGGAAGCACCGACGGCGATCGCAATCGCGATGACCACCGCTCCGACCAATACGAGAGCGGCGATTCGACCGCGGGTGACGAGCTGTCGTAGCACGATGCCGTACGACAGGCGCACGGCACGGACCGGAGGGACGAAGCCGCTCATCGTCGCTCCACCAAATACCGAAAGACAGACTCGAGGTCGTCGTCGGTCGGCTCGACTTCACGTAGGCGTACGCCACACTGCTTGGCAACCAGAGCGATGTGACGACCGAAGCGGTCGACATCGTTGGTGTCGATCATCAACGAATCGGTGGAGATCGACACACCGTTCACCAGGTCGCGCTCGACCAGCGCTGCCGCCAGAACGCGAGCGCCGTCAGCGGCGACGCGAATGCGGTGCGGGCGATCGTCCATCAGACCGCGCAAGTCGCGGTAGTCGCCCGTGGCGGCCAGCCGGCCCTGGGCGATCACGAGCACGCGCGAGCCGAGCCGCGCCACCTCGTCGAGCACATGGCTCGACACGAGCAGACATTTGCCGTCGTCGCCGAGCTGATGGAACAGTCGGATCATGCGGTTGCGCTGCAATGGATCGAGGCCAGTCAGCGGCTCGTCGAGAATCAACAGGTCGGGCTCGTGAACGAGTGCGGCGGCCAGCTTGACCCGTTGGCGCATGCCCTTCGAAAAAGCACCGACCACCTTCGGGTCGTCAGCATCGAGGTCGACCAGATCGAGCACTCCGCGAGCAGCCGTGTCGGCGTCGACGACCCCATGGGTCTTGGCCGCGACCTCGACGAATCGGCGAGCCGAGAGGCGGTCGAACAGCGCGTCCTGCTGGGGGGCCAGGCCGATCCGGCCACGCACGGCGCGATCGTTGCGGGCATCAGCGCCCAGCACCCGCACAGTGCCACGGGTCGGTGCCGTCAATCCGCACATCACACGGAACAACGTCGACTTGCCGGCCCCGTTCGGACCGAGCAATGCGGTGACTCCCGGCCCGACCGTAAACGTGACATCCGAAACGGCGACGACATCGCCGAACGACTTGGTGACGTTGGTGACCGCGACGATCGCGTTCGAATCGGGAACCACCGGCGCCGAAGCCACAGCTGGTTGAGCGGTGGGAGGCGCCCAGTCACCCATCAGATCGCCGCCAGTTTGCGATAGCGGCCGAAGAGCAGTGCCGAACCGAGCGCTGTCCAGCCGGCGTTGCCGAGCAGAACAAGCCACGTACTGACTCCTCGCATCTCGTCGCCGCGATCGCCGAACAAACGCGGAGCGATCTCGAGTGCCCCAGTGATCGGATCGAGGATCCGCCAGTTCGCGCTGAGATCTGCCACGTTGACCAAAACGCCTGCAGAGATCGAGGCCCCCAGCATTACGAATACCACAGCGATGCTGGCGAACGCCCGGCGGTCGGTAAGGCTGGACACGCCGAGGCTGACCGCCGTATAGATGGTGCAGATCGCCAGACCGGCGAGCAGGATCCGACCCATCACGCTTAGCCAACCGACGATTCCGTCGGGACCCTGACTCTGGAATGTGTAGCCGAGCAGCCAGAGCACCGGTGGCCCTAGCACGATAAGCGACATCGTGGAAAGCACGGCGAGCACTTTGGCGAACAGATAGCTGGGGCGAGAGAGCGGCGTTGACAAGTACAACGAAAACATGCCGTCGCGTCGGTCGCGAACGATCGCCTCGGGCGCAACCAACGCCACGAACACGATCGTGGCCACGAAGGAGAATCCGAACATCTCCCAGTACTCAGGGCGCAGCTCGCCCTGCATCAAGTCGCCGATCAGCACCGCTAGCGCCATGAAGGCGACCGCAGGCACGAACGACACCACCAGCACGATGATCGGAAACACCTTATGGCGGCCCTTGCGCCCGAGCCCCAGGATGCTGCGAACGGTGTGCCACGCCACCGACCTCATGGCGCCCACGACGCCCGAACGCTTGCCTTCGAAGCGGCGATAGCCCCGATCAAGAATTTGAGCGTCGCTCATCGTTCGGCACCTTCGAACAGATCTTCCAAGCGGCGCCGACGACGGACGATCCGACCGATCCTGCCGTGGGCGTCGGCAACGGCGTCGCGCACGCTGTCGGCGATCAGGTCGATGTCGGTGCCGAGCACCTCGATCCGGTTCGAACCTTGCTCGGTGCGCACTTCCAGGCCACCAAGCTGAAGGGCGGCGATCACCTCGGCGAGAGCATTTGGGTGATCGCCGATTTCGATCAGTTCGACCAGCACGCCCTCGTCGTGGCCCACGAGCACATCGAGGCGGCCCTGGGCGACGAGACGGCCCGCATCGAGGGCAACGACGTGATCACAGATCCGTTCGACCTCCTCGAGCAGGTGCGATGAGAGCAAGACATCGATGCGGTACTCGGTGCTGATCTGCCGGATCAGGGCCAGCATCTCATCGCGCTGTACCGGGTCGAGTCCGTCGGTGGGCTCGTCGAGCAGAATCAGTGACGGATCGGCAGCGAGAGCCTGGGCCAACTTGACGCGCTGGCGCTGACCGGTCGACATCGTACCGAGCGGACGAAACCGCTCCTCGCCCAGCCCGACCAACCACAGCGCGTCGCTGGCACGGCCGCGCGCCTCGGTGCGAGGCATACCACGAACCTCGGCGAGATGCTTGACGAAATCGGACGCGGGCATCTCCTCAGGGAACAGGTTGCGTTCGGGGCCGTACCCGACCAGCGCCCGCAACTCGGAGCCATGATGGGCCGGGTCGAGCCCCAGCACCTCGACCGATCCTGATGTGGGCGGACGCAAGCCGAGCACGAGACTCATGAAGGTGGTCTTGCCAGATCCGTTCGCCCCAACGAGGCCGGTCACGCCGCCCTCGACGGTCACGTCGAGGGCGTCGAGGGCGCGCTGCGACCCGAACTGCATCGTCAGCCCCTCGGCGGTGATCACTTCCACAACAAAGAGTCTGCCCGATTGTGGTACCGCTTCACGTCCGCCATTTGGGCGATCATCGGTCGTCCTTGCGACCTATCGCCACGAGAACGACCTGAATGATCTGTTTCAGCTTGTGAGTTCGTCGACAAACAGGCGGAACACGTTGGCGTACATCATGGCGTCGGTGTCGTCGTGCATCACTGAGATCAGCCACTGCTCGTCGAGGCCAGGCGGCAACAGGATGCCGCGGTTGATCCCGTGGATCCATTGAGCGAAAGCAAGATCGAAGTCGGTGGCCTTGTAGTCGCGGTAGTTGCGCACCCGCGACTCGCTCCACGTGATACAGCCCTTGGCGCCGAACTGAACAGTGTGGGCTGGGATGCCGGACGAGTCGATAACCGTCTGGCAGGCGTCGACGAGCAGGGTGTTGCGGGCGATGGCAGCCTCGATCGTCTCGCGGGTGCAGGCTTCGGTGAGGGTGGCCTTGACCGCCGCCATGACGAGCGGGTTGCCGTTGTATGTGCCTAGATGCAACACCTTGCCCTGTGTTATGAGGTCCATGTACTCGGCCTTGCCGCCGAACACACCGACCGGGAATCCGCCGCCGATCGACTTGGCGAGGGTGACGATGTCGGGTTGCACACCCAGTTGGTTGGTGGCGCCGCCATAGCCGGCTGTGATGCCGGTCTTCACCTCATCGAAGATCAGCAGAGTGCCAGTGGCATCGCAGATCTTGCGGACGGCCTGCAGGTAGCCGTCGTCGGGTAGGCAGATGCCGATGTTCTCCATCACCGGCTCGACAATGAAGCACGCGACATCGTTGCCCGACAGCGCCCATTCGAGAGCCTCGGCGTCGTTGTACGGAATCACGACGACGTCCTCGAGGGTGCTCTTGGTGATACCGAGCGATTGCGGAACGGAGTTGGGGCGGTCGGCCGGGCCGGCAACATCGAGCGCCGGCTTGTTGGACACCATGACCTCGTCGTGGTGCCCGTGATAGCCGCCCTCGACCTTGACTATCTTCTCGCGGCCGGTGACGCCGCGGGCGAGCCGGATCGCGTCGTGGGTCGCCTCTGTGCCCGAATTGGTGGGCCGCCACATCGGCAGGCCATAGCGCTCGGCAAGCAGCTCGCCGACGTCGGCGTTGAGCTCGCACGGCGTGACGTACAGGGTTCCGTGGTCGAGTTGAGCGACCACTGCCTTGCGGACGGCGGGATTCATGTGGCCGGCGAACAGGGCACCGAAGCCCATGTCGTAGTCGACATACTCGTTGTCGTCGAGGTCGATCATTCGACAGCCCAGGGCGTGCTTGACCACGATCGGCCACGGGTCGTAGACCTGAAAGCTGGACGGTACGCCGGCTGGCATCACCTTGCGAGCTCGCTCAGTCGCGATCTGCGAGTGACGCGTGCGCTGCGAGTAAACGGCCATTTCACGGGCCGTGATGTCTTTCGCCTTGGCAACAAGTTCGCTGTGGCTCGACACGGTTATCGGTGCTTTCTGTGAGGTTGTCGCTCCAGCCTACGGGCGGGCCGATGCCCACGTTCAGACGGCACTCGATCGAGCTACCTGACCTTGCGAGTTGACAGTGCTCGTTCGAGGCGCGACCGTGGGTCGCTAGCGACCCGGACGGTGCAGCCTGCGGCCCACACCCAGCCCTGCCGGCCCAAGGTCGATGCCGCACACGACCGCTCGCAGCAGCGATCTCAACGTCGCGATCGCTGCTGCGGGAAACTCGAGATCAGTTGCGCGGCACCTGCCCCCAGGGGAGTTCCTTGTCGACGCGCGGCTCGCCAGGTAGGCCAAGCACCTGCTCGCCGATGATGTTGCGAAGAATCTCGGAGGTGCCACCCTCGATCGAGTTCGCACGGACCCGCAAGAATGCGTACTGAAGCCCCTTGTTGACCCCGGTGGCATCGAGCTCGGTGGGGCGACGATAGGTGTAGTCGTAGCCGATCTGGCCCTCCATGCCCATCAGGTCGATACAAAAGTTATAGAGCAGCTTGTTGAACTCGGAGAACTCGAGCTTGGCGATCGACATCTCGGGACCGGGGTTGCCTGCCCTGGCAGCCTCGGCCGCCCTCACGTTGGTCAGCCGGCCGACCTCTCCGCGCACCCACAGTCGCATCAGCTCGTCCTTGCGGGCACCGGTGCGTTCGGATTCGTCGATCGCGTTCCATACGGCGATCGCGTCGTTGGCTGCGCCGCCGCGGCGAGGCTTTCCGCCGCCGGCCGAGCCGCCACCGATCGCCGAACGCTCGTTCATCAGCGTCGTCAGCGAGGCCCGCCACCCTTCGCCCTCAGCGCCGATCCGGTTGGCATCGGGCAGGCGGGCATCGGTCATGTAGACCTCGTTGAACTCCGCTTCGCCGGTGATCTGGCGCAGCGGACGCACCTCGACACCCTCAGAATGCATGTCGAGCGCGAAATACGTCATGCCCTTGTGCTTGGGCAGGTCGGGGTCGCTGCGGGTGACGAGCATGCCCCAGTCGGCCAAGTGGGCCAGCGTGTTCCAAACCTTCTGGCCGTTGACGATCCATTCGTCACCGTCGCGGATCGCCCTGCAGGCGAGCCCAGCGAAGTCGGATCCGGCGCCAGGCTCGGAGAACAACTGGCACCACTTTTCTTCGCCGGTGAACATCGGGCGCAGGAAGCGCCGCTTCTGCTCATCGCTGCCGTGGGTGACGATCGTCGGGCCGGCCAGCGCCATGAAGAAGGTGGTCGGATCGGTCGCCGCTGCACCCGCTTCGCGGAAGCGCCTGTCGATGTGGCGGTTGAGGTCGGGGCGCATTCCGAGACCACCAAATCCGACTGGGAAGTGGACCCAGGCCAGCCCGGCGTCGTAGCGAGCGCGGCGCAAATCGATGTCGGCGGTGGCGGCGGGATCGTGGCTGGCGAGCACCGCATCGATCGCCGCGTCAACCTGTTGGAGGGGGGAAGTAGTCGTCACATCCGAAGTCTCGCGAAACCGAGGTGTGTCGAATGGAATCGAAGCTGGCAGAATGTCGGCTCACACAGTGGACCTGGTCCACGACATGGTGGCCGTAGCTCAGCTGGTGGTAGCGCCAGGTTGTGATCCTGGAGGTCGGGGGTTCAAGTCCCCTCGGTCACCCTCAAAACGCCCAGGCAGTTGGTGTCGATCAGTCGGCGCCTACACTGCCTGGGCGCAAACCGCCTCTAGCTCAATGGCAGAGCAGTGGACTCTTAATCCATTGGTTCTGGGTTCGAATCCCAGGGGGCGGACACACGAAACCTCAGCACACGCTGGGGTTTTGTCATTTCTGGAGAGATCCCAGTAGAGCGCGAAAGAAACCGGGTCGCTACCGGGTCGCTGCAGGCCACTCACTGGCCACCACTTCGCGACCCTCACCGAGCGCTCCATACCGCACCCGGCATGAATGCCAGAAGTGCCCGCGAAGACTTAAGTCGGGCGCGGAAGCGCTTCGATCGGCACTCGTGACGCCGTTGCTGGCGGGCGCGAATCTGCGCCGTCGTTCTGGGCGGATCTTGCTACGAGATCTCGTCTCCGTCACTGTTTGCGTGACCCAGCAGTTGGCCGATCGTGTTCATGCCAACGAGTTGTGGGTTGCGGCCAGTGCCATTCACCTCGGCATCGCCTTGGTCACGGCTGACGGTGTCTTCGCTGGGGTTCCACGCCTCATCATCATCGACTAATCCGTAGCCGAAAAACAGGAACGCAGAATCCCCCGAGCTGCTGCGTCGCGCGATACCTACCCGAGCCGCACATCGCGCGATCGCGATCGTCGCGAGACGGGCATCACCCAACCAGCGCGCAAGACGCGCCCGATGCACGCCGATCTGTGCTCGATCGTTGCGATGGCGTCGTTCTGCTCGCGCGTTCTGCTCGTTACGCGTATTTCAGCGGTGACACGGATCTACAGATCTGTGCGCGTATCGCTCCAGAGCCGGTGCAGCATGCCGAGCGACCGCGGCGGGTGAACGTCACGAGGCGCGTCTTGACCAGGTTCCGCCGCATGGCGTCACCCGAAGCGCGGAGCGCGTCCGAGCGTTTCGGTCCGCGATAACGAGCGGTCAGCCGCGGTCGAGACACCCGACCTCAAGCGTCGCGCTGCGTGCTGGTGAGTGGGCTTCACGCGTCGCTGATATGGGCGGGGAGGGTGAGACCTACCATGGCGGGATCTCGTTGGTTGTTCGGATCAGGTCGGCGACACGTTGCCCGGTGCCGGTCGACAGGCGCAGAACGTCACCGGCCAGGTCGAGCTGACATCCGGCTTGGAGGCACTCGACCACCTGGCTGTACGTGTCGGTAGCTGGTCCGGGATCGCACTCAACGGCAGGTTCGGATGCATCTTCGATCGGTACGACCTGCGTCATCCCATCTGTCTCGACAGCGCGTCCGCCGAATAGGAAACACGGGCCGTGGCCGGTTGAGACGAAGCGATCGTTAGAGACTTGTGGGTTGAAGGCCGCGAAACCTTGTATGTCGGCATCGTTGACGCCGGAATCGTGAATCAACCAACTGCCGCTCAGAGCCCACGTCGCGTTGAGAGCTTCTCGGTCAACCGTTGTCGTTGGACCGAAGGTTGTCGTCGTCTGCTCGGCAGCCTGTGGTGACCTCGAAACCATGGTGGCCGTGGTGGCGGAAGTGGGGGTGACTGACAACCCAGTCCCGTTCGCAGCGCCGTCTTCGCCGCACGCAACGATGAGCAGCGGGAGTAGCAGAACGGCACGCCGAGGCACGGTGGTCATGCTACTACGGCTCCAAATCTGCGAACCGACGAGCCACCAGTGTGCATGGTCCGGGATGGCGCGACTCAGTCACCGCAGTGCGTACGCGGACGCGCCGATCGGTACGCCTCGCCGGACCTTACGGCGAGTCGTACGGTGCTGTTGTTATGCGTGTCCGTGAACTGCGGCGAGATAACCTCTCGGCAGTTTGGGCCGACGTCAGAACGGTTCGTCGTGGTCGGGCTGGGCGGTTGATCGCCTGTCGGGTGAGGGCCGAGCGACGAGCTGGGTGAGATGCGGACCACAGAACCGCTCGCCCTTCTGTGGGGTGTTGCTGCACGGCTTGCCCTTGTTGGTCGTCGCCTGGCACAGGCTCGGCTTCGATGCTTTGCGCGTGGTAGCCCCGACATCGGCCGCGTCCTGGGCGAGGAGAGCCGTTGCCGGGTACCGGCATGCTCCGTGGTGGTAGGTCGTCTTCTTGTCGACGAGAACAGAGGCGATCGGGTCACCGATGGCGAACCGCTGTCTACACGTGGCGCACATCCCGGAATACTTCGCAGGCATCGTCGGCTCGGCCCCAACGGCACCAAAGTCATCGTCGCCGCCTTGTGCTCGGTTGACGTTCATCTTCGCCATCACGTCAAGTCTTGCAGCTCATTACGAGTCGCACCATGCGTTGACAAGACGCGACCACGCACGCAGGCAGGCAGGCAGGCAGGCAGGCACAACGCGCCCGATGCGCCTACTGCACGCCTTGTTCGAGCCTCGCGGGGCGTCGTTCTGCGCTGTGGGTCAACTGAGTTCGAGGCATTCCATATGTTGTCCGGTGAACTCGGCGATCAGCTCGAAGTCCTGGTCGACGTGCAGCACAGTCAGGTCCGCTAGTTCTGCGGTCGCTGCAATCAGCAGGTCGCAAAACGAAGGTGCTACCACATGAGTCGCCCACACGATCTGTCTGGAATAGACAAGGCACCTCTGCTGCTCACCGTGCCTAAGGCGGCCCGGCTGCTGGCGTTCGGAAAGACCTCTAAGGACCTCGCTCTATCAGCTGATCTGGGCCGGCGAACTCGCACCAGTGTGAATTGGCCGGAGCGTACGGTTCACCCACGCCGAACTCGAGCGATTCGTCGCAGAGCGTGCCCCGCTCGATCCGATGCAAGGTTGGTGGCAGCTGCCACCAACCCCCGCTACTCGGGGATACGGGCGCTCCAGTAACCCGGCCAGCGGGCATCGTGTGCCACAGCGATCACGTGGACGTAAGCGCCGGACTGCACCCACACGAGTTGGTACGGAAAGCGCGGGATCGGGAGGCGGCGGACCTGCAGTGTTGGGTCAACACCATCGACGAAGGATCCGCTGTGCGGCCAACTCCGCAGACGACGAGCGGCAGAACTTGTGCCCGATCGCAACGCCCGAAATTGACTGCGGGAATTGTCGACCGTCGGTCGGCTTGCCTTATCGCCAATCGACGATCTACGATAAGTCAGCTCGAGTGAGTGCCGAAACCGCGTCGGCCACCATCACCGTCTAACAACCAAGGAACGTCTTGACAACCGAACACACCACACCCGTCAGCACCGGGTCGGAAACGGCGCCGACCGAGCAGCTCTCAAGACTCGATCGATACTTGCCGGTGTGGATCGGCGCCGCAATGCTGGCCGGGATCCTGCTCGGTCGCGCCTTCCCCGACCTCAACGACCAGCTCGACCGGGTCAAGATCGACACCGTCTCACTCCCGATCGCGGTCGGGCTGTTGGCCATGATGTACCCGGTGCTCGCCAAGGTGAACTACCGGGCGATGGGCGAGTCGCTCGACCGGCGCTCGCTCGTAACGTCGCTCGTACTGAATTGGCTGATCGGCCCGGCGGTGATGTTCGCGCTCGCTTGGCTGATGCTGCCGGACCTGCCCGAGTACCGGACCGGGCTGATTATCGTCGGCCTCGCACGTTGCATCGCGATGGTCCTGATCTGGAATGACCTCGCCGCCGGCAGCCGCGAGCTCGCTGCCGTCCTCGTGGCGATCAACTCACTTTTCCAGATCGTCGCCTACTCGCTGCTCGGATACTTCTACCTCGAACTGCTCCCCGGCTGGCTCGGACTCGACAGTGACGGCATCGACGTCACGATTTGGGAGATCGCCAAATCCGTTCTCGTCTTCCTGGGCGTCCCACTGCTTGCCGGGTTCCTCACCCGCACCTTTGGCGAACGCGCCAAAGGCACCGAGTGGTACGAGACTCGCTTCCTGCCTCGCATCGGACCCGTTGCCCTCTACGGCTTGCTGTTCACGATCGTGATCCTGTTTGCGCTTCAAGGAGAACGCATCACCAACCAACCTTGGGACGTCGCTCGCATTGCGCTCCCACTGCTCGTCTATTTCTCCATCATGTGGTTTGGATCATTCTTCGCCGGGCTGCGACTCGGCTTCCCCTACGAACGCAACGCGTCGATCGCATTCACCGCTGCCGGCAACAATTTCGAACTCGCGATCGCGGTGTCGATCGGCGTGTTCGGGGTCGCCTCCGGCCAGGCACTCGCCGGCGTCGTCGGCCCCCTCATCGAGGTCCCGGTCCTCGTCGGGCTCGTCTATGTGGCCCTGTGGGCCCGTCGCCACTACTACCCCACGATCGCGACAGACACGACCGAGGATTCGACCTGATGATCAGCACCGATCACCAACTAGACCCACCAGAACGCGAATGTATCGAGCCTTCACCAGCCCGATCCGACATTTCGCCACCCAATGACGACACGCTCGCGGCGCTCGCCAAAGCCCTCGCCCACCCGGCCCGAATCAAGATTCTGCGAATCCTCTCCGCCCAACAAACCTGCATCACAGGTGACGTCGTCATCGAACTCGGCCTGGCCCAGTCGACCGTGTCCGAACACCTACGCGTACTCCGCCAAGCCGGCCTCGTGCAGGGTGAAATCGAAGGACCCCGAACCCACTACTGCATCAGCAGCAACGGCCTGGCTGCCCTCAAAGCGGGCGTTGCCTCACTCTGACAGACAGCAAGAAGTTGTGGCCCGTTCTCGAGACGTGGGTCACGAACCCAGTTCTGGCGCGAGATGCACGGGGCGGGTTGGCGCTGCGATGCAGAAGCCAGCCGTCGCCTGAAAGGTTCGCCTGGCTTTCATATCAGATCGTCGTCGGTGTCTTGTCGGTGTCCGTTGCTGCTTCCAACTCGACCGCATCGCACCGTCGGGTCATCTGCCAGCCAACCGCGCTACCGATCATCGCCGCCGAACCCAACAGGAACCATCCGTAGTTCTTGGTGGTGGGCATCTTGTTTACGAGCCAGGTCTGGATGTCCTCGCCGAACCCTATGACCGGGTCATCGACCGGACCGTCGAAGAAGAACAGCCGCACCTCGTAGTAGCCGTAGTAGGCAACGTAGGCGCCAGCAATGATCAAGAACACTCCGGCGAAGATGTTCATCTTCGGCAGCAGCGAGCGGAACTTGCTGACCAAGCCATCCTTCGCCAAGGCCACCGCCAATGTGAGCACGCTGACCACGATGCCCATCCCTAATCCGTACAACACGAACACCATCACGCCCGACAGATAGCTCTCATTGCGAAACGTGGTGGAGGTGACCGCCAAGAAGGGGCCAAGCGTGCACGACAGCGATGCGACGGCATACGACACGCCGAACAGGAACATCGACAGCAATGTGCCATCTGCGCCGCCCTTTTGCAGCTTGGGAATGTTCACCACGAGTTGGCGGCCCGCCAGCAGATAGATGCCGAGACCGACCAAACCGGCCCCGATCACGACCGTCGCCCACGGCAGGTATTCCTGGATGCCACTGATGAACTTGGTGATCACGATGCCGATCAGGCCGAACACGGCGACAAAACCGAGCGTCAACACCGCCGAGACCTTCAGGCCGCGGCCAACCGCGCTCGACTTGCTGCTGCCGTCGTCGAGCCCGACAAACGCGGACAGGTAGGCAGGCAACAACGCGAACCCACAAGGGTTGACGGTCGCCGCCATTCCAGCGGTGAGAGCGAGGGCAAACGGTCCGTTCAGCACGACGAGGAAACACGGTAGGGCGAAATCGGCATTCCACAACGGCGCTCGAGAAGTAACCGCGGAACAAGAAGCGCGCCTGACCGTGTTTCCCGTCCATGCAAGGCAAAATCACCGTACGAGCGGGCTCCGTGGCAGTGGTCGGCCTGCTCCTGCTCGCCGCCTGTGGCTCAACCGAATCCGACGCCGCCGGCTCGCGGAGCGCGCCCACAACCGGCGGCGGCGGTTTTGAAAGCTCGAATGAAGACCCGAATGAAGACCCGGCCGCAGACCCGAATGAAGACCCGAATGAAGACCCGAATGAAGACCCGACTGGTGGGTCGATCAGCGACACGCCTGTGAGTGGCAACCCACCCGTGTCCACGGGAAATCAACCGTTCGCGGTCGACCGGATCGCCTCGTCGCCGCTCAATGTCGTAAACAGCGGAATCGGGGCATGGCAGAACCAGGTGGTGCCCTCCGATTTTCCCGAGCCACTGATCGATCTGGCTGAGCTCCGTAGCGGGGGGCCGCCCCCCGACGGAATTCCGCCGATCGACGAGCCGCTATTTCTGAACCCCGACGATGTCGACTTTCTCGCCGACAATGAACCCGTGTTGGCGCTCGAGATCAACGGCGACGCCCGCGCCTACCCGGTGCAGATCCTGACCTGGCACGAGATCGTCAATGACACGGTCGGCGGCATCCCCGTCAGCGTCACCTACTGCCCGCTGTGCAACTCGGCGTTGGCCCTAGACCGTCGGGTGACGATCGACGGAACCGACCAGGTGCTCGACTTCGGGACCTCGGGGCTACTGTTGAACTCCTCGCTGGTGATGTACGACCGCCAAACCGAGACGCTCTGGAGCCACTTCACCGGACAGGCCATCCTGGGCCAGCTGACCGGCATCGAACTCGAAGACTTCGCTCTGTCGACCGTGGCCTGGAGCATGTGGCGCGACGCCAACCCGGATGGCCTGGTGCTCAGCAAGGACACCGGCTTCGACCGCTCGTACGGGCGCAACCCGTATCCCGGCTATGACGACGTCGACGGTGTCCCGTTTCTGTTCCAGGGCGAGGTCGACGGCCGCTACACCGCCCTCACCCGGATCGTCGGGATCGAGGGCGACGGCGAGGCGGTCGGCGTGCCCCTGGTCGATCTTCAGAAGGCGGGCGTGCTCACAGGCGAGGTAAGCGAGACCGCCTTTGTTGCCTGGTGGACGGCGGGAACGGCCTCGGCACTCGATTCTTCGAGCGTCGCCGACGGGTACGACGTCGGAGCGACCGGGGTGTTTCTCCCCGAGGCCGCCGGTACCGCATTGACCTTCATCGCCGCCGCTGAAGGGCTGTTCATCGATGATCAGACGGGCTCGTCATGGAACGTGCTCGGCCACGCGGTGAGCGGTGAGCTGAAGGGCAAACGGCTCGAGGCACTCTCCCACGTCGACACCTTCTGGTTCGCATGGTCGACCTTCCAGCCCGACACCGGACTCGTCACCGCAGCAGGATGATCGCCGGCGATACCCCGATCCGCGACATCCTGTTGCCGCACTCCGACCGGACCGCATTAATCCAGGTGATCGTGGTGCTCGCCGTCACGGTCGCTGCAACATGGGCCGTTCGCCGCGAGCGGGCGTTGGTGCAACTCGTGATCGGTATCGGCGCCGTGGTGCTCGGCCTGATGGCGATCCGCACCCTCCACTAAACGCCACGTTGTGCCTGACACAACGTGGCAGTCAGCTGGCCATTGCTTTGATCGTGGATGCGAGTACCGAGGGGCTGGTGGCGATGTTGAGACGGGCGTGGCCGGCACCCTGCGGACCGAAATCTGGGCCGGCGCTCAGTGCGACACCGCGCTCGTGGAACAGCTGGGCCGGGTCGGACCCGAACCCGAGCGCCGTGCAGTCGAGCCACGCCAGATACGTCGCCTGAGGCGGCTGATAACCGACACCGGGGAGATGCTGCGCGAGCAGGTCGGTCAGAGCGTGCCTGTTCTCGTCGAGTACCTCGATCACGGCGGCGAGCCATTCGTCACCGTGCGTCCACGCCGCGACAGTGGCCGTAACCGCCATCAGATTCGGAGCCCCGAAATAGTGACCGGGCAGACCGTCGAAGACCGCTTGCATCCGATCGCTGCCGGTGTGCATCACGGCCCACCGCAAGCCGGCCAGATTGAAAGCCTTCGAACCGGATGCCAAGGTGACCGCCCGCGCCGAGGCCTCGGGGCCCAACGACTCGAACGGCACGTGCGTGTACCCCGGCATCGTGAGGTCGGCGTGAATCTCGTCGGAGATCACGATCAGGTCAAAACGTTCGGCGATCTCGGCAATCCGCTCGAGCTCCGCCCGACCGAACACATACCCGAGCGGGTTGTGGGGATTGCACAGAATCCAGATCGAGGCGCCCGACACCGCCAGCTCGGTTTCGAGGGCGTCGTAGTCGAATCCTCCCTCGCGTTGCACCACTGGTACCAGCCGACGACTCATGTCGGAGACCGTGTCTAGGAACGGGTGATATGCGGGCATATGCAACACCACGCCGTCACCGGGCTTGGACAAGTGCAACACCGTCGCACGCACCCCCTGCAGCACGTCGATCATGTCGCTCACGCGGTCGGGCCGCAGCTCCCAGCCATAACGGTCGGACATCCGCTGGCCAAACAACTTGGCGGCCGGCGAGAGCGCGTACGGCCCGCCCCAGTTCGGATACCCGAATGCGTTTTGATCGATCACCTGGCGCATGGCATCGGCAATGGCAGGAGCAACGGGGAAGTCCATGTCGGCCACCCACGCCGAGAATCGGGCTTGACGCGACTGCCACTTTGCCCCATCCCTGGCACGCAACGCCTCGATGTCGAGTGACCGCAGGCCGAATCGATCGTTGACGCTGTTCATGGCACCACGACCAGCTTGCCGGTAGCCCACGGTTCGGCGAGGTTGCCCAGCGGATCGACGGATCGTTCAACCAGGTCGCCGATCAGCTCGTACTCTCGACACAGAATAGTGTGCATCAGCCGATTGTGGCACTCCGCTACCGTTCAGCCCGTGCCCGCACCACTCGACCCGCTCACGCTCGTAGGCCGCCATGTGCGACTCGAGCCGCTCGAGCCCAGCCACGCCGAGGGTCTCGCCGCCGCAGCGGCGATCGACCGCTCCACGTTCACCCACACTTTAGTACCCGATGGAGTGCCAGCTATGCAGGCCTACATCGACGCACTGCTGGCCGACCGCGATCAAGCAAAGGTGCTGCCATTCGCCCAGCGGCGCACCGACACCGGCGATCTGGTTGGCTGCACCCGGTACCTCGATATGCACTGGTGGCGGGGCCGCACACAACCTGACGAGATCGAGATCGGTGGAACCTGGTTGGGCGCCAACGCGCAGCAGACCGGTATCAACACCGAGGCCAAGTGCCTCTTGCTGAGCCACGCCTTCGAGACACTCGGCGTGTGGCGGGTGGCGATCTGCACCGATGCCGACAACCTGCGAAGCCGCGAAGCGATCTTGCGAATCGGCGCCACGTTCGAGGGCATCCTGCGCAACTATCGCCTGAAGTACGACACAGCCCAACCCGAACCGCGGCAGACCGCCGTGTATTCGGTGATTCGCGAAGAGTGGCCGACGGTCAAGACCGCTCTTTCAAACCGGCTCGACGCGGCGACCCGGGCGTGACGCGGCAGGTGGTCGTTCTCGATCGTGCCAACCGCCCGATCACCGAAATCTGAAGGGTCGGTACTCGTCATTCGGTGACGGCGACGGCGACCGCGATCGCGGCAGCAACACGCGCATTGTTCTCGGCAAGCGCCAGATTGGCGGGAATGCTGCGCCCGTCGGTGACCTGTGCGATGCGACCGAGCACGAAGGGTGTGATCGCCGCGCCGCTGATACCGGCATCGTCACAGTCGGCGAGCGCCTGCGTGAGCACGGCGTCCAGCTCGGCTGGGTCGAGCTCGGCCGCTTGCGGAATCGGCACGCCGACCAGTACGCCCGTTTGCTTGCGGCTGCGGTTCGACAACACAGCGGCGACCTCGGCCGCCGACTCGACGCGGTGCGGAACCCGCAGCCCGGCCGACCGGGTGTAGAACGCCGGAAAATCGTCGTGTCGCCAACCGAGCACCGGCACACCCACCGTTTCGAGATACTCGAGTGTGCGCGCCAGGTCGAGAAACGCCTTGGCACCGGCGCAGACGGTGATCACAGGGTGATGAGCTAGCGCATCGAGGTCGGCGCTGACATCACCCGACGCGCCGGCGCCTCGATGCACCCCACCGATGCCGCCCGTGGCGAACACAGATACCCCGGCCGCCGCCGCCAAAGCCAACGAGGCCGAC
The DNA here is from genome assembly GCA_937919625.1 of uncultured Ilumatobacter sp. GTDB lineage: Bacteria > Actinomycetota > Acidimicrobiia > Acidimicrobiales > Ilumatobacteraceae > Ilumatobacter. The sequence goes on along the minus strand of CALFRK010000003.1, from coordinate 46,311 downwards.
ACCGTGGTGGCGCCGAACGACCAACGCTGAGCGATCGCCACCGGAAGATCGCGTTCGGCCGTCTTGAGTGCTGCACCGAGGATCCGACCGTGTTCGTCGGCAGCGAGGCCGACCCGAGCAACACCGTCGAGTATGGCGGTGACGGCGGGCACCGCTCCCCCGTCGCTGATCGCCCCCACGCAACGCTCGAGCGCTTCGGCATTGGCCGGCGACGGCAGGCCGAGGTTGGAAAAGATCGTCGACTCCAGCGCCACGACCGGCCGACCATCGGCGACGGCACGAGCAACCTCGTCAGAAAGCACGGTGCGGATCATGATGTCAGTCTGCCGGGGGTCTGATCAGATGTGCACGAACCGGGTCACGCACTCGGCGTGGTGAGTGTGCGGAAACACGTCGAGCACCTCGGTGCCGTCATGGCGATATCCGTGGCGGGTCAGTAGGGCGGCGTCACCGGCAAGCGCAACCGGATCGCAACTAACCAGCACCAGCACCGGCGGCTCGGCTGACACCATGGCGCCGACCCCATAACGCCCCAGCCCGGCCCGCGACGGGTCAGCGATTGCCACGTCTATCGCGAAGCCACGGTCGGGCCGCCATCCGCCGAAATCGCCCCGTTCGATACGAGCATTACGACCAGCCAGGTTGGCGCGGCAATCTGCGACCGCCGACTTCGACGTTTCGACGGTCACTAGTTTCGATTTCGGTGATGTGGTGGCCAACGCGAACAGTCCCACGCCGGCGTAGGCGTCGAGCACAGTGCGCGCCCGGCCGAGTTCCGGGGCGGCCCGCTTGACAGCATCGACGAGTAGCTCGGCGGCAGCGGGACCGCTCTGGAAAAACGACGCCGCCGACACGCGAAAACGATGCCCGGCCACGTTTTCGTGGAGTTGCGCGGCTGTCCCGATGGCGACCATTTCGGGCAGACCGGTGACGTCACCGCTTGCGTGGTCCCAACGAGCCGTGATCTCTCCGGTGGCCGCCGAAGTTCGTAGGGTGATCTCGAGCCCGGGTGTGAGGCGAATCGAATCGAGCACTGGCAACAACGCCGGGTGAGCGACCATGCAATCAGACGCTGGAGCCGTTTCGTGTGACCGATCGAGACGGAAGGCAGCGCGTCGATCGGCATCGCCGACGACACGAACCGTCGTGCGATAACCAAGATCCGGCACCGAGCGGCCAGCCCGCAACTCGGCATCGGGCAGCTTTGCCGTACGGCGCAACGCATCGCGCACGATCTCGACCTTGGAGGGCAACTGGGCGGCGACGGCGATGTGCTGCCAGTCGCAGCCGCCACATCCCTGGCGGCGACGCGGGCACGGCGGCTCGACGCGGTCGGGAGACGGGGTAACGATCTGTTTGATCAGCACCCGCGACCAGTCGCCCTTCTCTTCGATCGTGGTGACCGTGAGCTCGTCGCCGGGCACGCCCCCGCGCACGAACACGACTCGTCCATCGGCATCGCGGGCGAGCGCTTCGCCGCCCGCGATCAACCGGTCCGGACGCATCAACACAGGGTCTGTGTCATCGATCATCGTCGGCACACTACCGATCGCGCGATCCTGTCACCATGAACAAACCCGCGACAGAGTGGTACTGGGACCTCAAAAGAAACAAGGCCGTGCCTGCCGGCGAGCGCGGACGCGGCGACCACATGCTCGGCCCGTATCGCACCAAAGGCGAGGCACACAACTGGAAGGTCAAGGTTGACGACCGAAACCAGTCATGGGACGACGACGACGAACGCTGGAACCGCTGGGGTGGCGACTCCAAGCCAGAAGCGAAGTGAGTCGAAGCGACCGACGAGCACCGTGCCACTGGATGTTTGGGGTGCTGGCGGGGAACCAGCCGACACAACATGCCAAGCGTGTGCTGATGCAGCGCTAGGTTCTGGGGTCGTGGCCCGACCGATCCAGATCGTACCGTCCGTCCTGCCCGCCGATTTTTCTCGTCTCGGTGAGGAAGTCGCCGCTCTCGAGGCGGCCGGCGTCGATCTGATCCAGTGGGATGTGATGGACGGCCAGTTCGTGCCGAACCTGACATTTGGGCCCGACGTGATCAAGTCGGCACGTGCCCATTGCACCGTGCCGTTCGAGGCGCACCTGATGGTGTACACGCCCGACGTGATGGCACAGCAGTACGTCGATGCAGGGTGTTCGCGCCTGATCGTGCATGCCGAGGCCTGCACCCATCTGCATCGCACACTTGCCAACATCAATTCGATGGGCGCTCGCGGTGCCGTGGCGCTCAACCCCGCGACACCCCCGTCGGCGATCGAGCACGTGCTAGATCTCGTCGACCTGGTGCTGGTGATGACCGTCAACCCCGGGTTCGGTGGCCAGTCCTACATCACCACGATGGAGCCGAAGATCTCCGAGGTGCGGGCGATGCTCGACGCCGCCGGCCTATCCGACACCGTAGATCTCGAAGTCGACGGCGGAATCGGCCCGGCCACGATTCAGGGCGCCGCCGCCGCCGGCGCCAATGTGTTGATCGCCGGCAGCGCTCTGTATCGCGACCCTGACGGCCTCGAGCACGCCGTGACCGAGTTGCGCGCTCTGGCCGAAGCGGCCCGCCGGTGACGGGCAGGCCTTCAGCGGCTGGCTGCCACACCCTGTCTCTACGATCACCCCTGTGACCATCCGTTCGCAGCTCGTGCGTCCCCACGACGCGCTGGCGGCGCTGGGCGAGGCCGTTCGCGCCGCCAAACTGGGCTCGCCGCTCGCCCCGGTCACGGTGATCGTGCCAACCAACGCGACCGGCGTAATGGCGCGCCGCTCGCTGGGCCGCGACGGTGGCATCGCTGCCGTCAACATGGTCACGCCATACCGTTTGGCCGAGTTGGTGGCTGGTCCTGCTTTGCACGCCCAGGGCCGCAAACCGGTGTCAACGCCGATCGTCGACCTGACGATCCGCAGCGTGCTGGCCGATGACCCTCGCTCGTTCGCCGAGGTCGCTCAGCACCCCTCCACGATCACCGCCTTGCGCGATCTGCACCGCGAGCTTCGCCTCGCCGGCCCGGCTGCGCTGCAAGCATTGGCGACCGCCAGCGAGCGCGGCCGCGAGGCGGCTCGCGTCTCGGCCACCACAGCGAATCGGCTGGCCGCCGATTGGTACGACGAAGGCGATCTGCTCAGCAGCACGACCGAACGTCTGCGAACCGGGGCAGTCAAGGGCCTCGATCGTGTACTCGTGTTTTTGCCGCAACCAACTCAGGGGCTCGAACTAAAGCTGTTGCAGGCAATTGGTGCCGCAGGGGTTTTACAGCTGCTCTTGCTCCACACCGGTGTCGCCGTCGTCGACGCCGACCTGCTCGAGTTCGCCGAGCGGCTCGGCCCAGCGGCGGCCGACCCAAATTCCCCAATCTCGCGACCACGCCCACCGGTCGTCATCTCCACAACCGACGCCGACGACGAAGTTCGCCATGCAGTACGGGTCGCACTCGATCACGCACGCACCGGAATACCGTTTGCGCGGATGGCGATGATCTGGCCATCCGACCGTCCCTACGCGCGCCTTGTCGAACACCACCTCGACGTAGCCGAGCTGCCGTGGAATGGGCGCCCTGGCACGCTCGTCAGCGAACGATTGGTCCCGCGTTTCCTGCTCGACCTGCTCAACGTCGACCGCCGCGGGCTTCGGCGCAGCGACCTGTTCGACCTACTCGCCGACATTCCTACCAGGGGCGACGACGGTCGCGTCGTGCATCTCGCCCGCTGGGAGCGGGTCGCCCGCGAGGCTGGCGTCAACCGCGCCGAACACTGGCGCCCACGGCTCGCCAGATTCGCGGCGGCGGCCCGCGCCCGGGCCGAACGATCACCCGAAACGCAGGCAGCGGCACAACGCCACGCACAGGCGGCCGATCAACTGGCACAGTTCGTCGACGCCATGCAACGCGATCTCGGACATCCGATGGCCACCCGCAGCTGGAGCGATTGGGCCGACTGGTGCGACCGCCAGATCTCCTGGAGGCTGGGCAATCGGCTGCTCTCACGACTCGACGAGGCAGAGCGCCTGGCGCACGAACACACGTCGCGAGTGCTCGACCGGCTCCGTCATCTCGATGCCATCGGTCCAGCGGTCCGACGCAGCCAGTTCCGAGCCGTGTTCGCCGCCGAGTTCGAGGTCGCGCCCGGACGTCTCGGACGAATCGGCACTGGCATCACGATTGGTTCATTGACCGGAGCGGTCGGGCTCGACTCCGATCTTGTGATCGTGCTCGGCGCCGCCGACGGGCTGCTACCACCGGCCCCAACAACCGACCCGCTGATCAACGATTCCGACCGTCGGGCTGCTGGGCTGACCACGTCAGGAGAGCGAGCGATCCGCGCCCATCGCAACTTTCTGGCGGTCCTCGACACGGCCGATCATGTGGTGATCGGAATGCCGCGCGGCGATCTTCGCTCGACCACCGAACGCCAGCCATCGCGCTGGCTCGCCGCCCATGCCCCAGACGCCGAGTGGCGGGTCGTCAGCAGCCATCACGCCGGTCTGCTCGGCACCGAATTCCCTGCCAATGGCCACGAGCACCGGCTGCGGCACCGAACCGCGGTGGCGATCGACGACATCGGTGAGGTGGCTGCTGCCTGTGCCGATGATGCGGTTGCCGTACGTGCGTTGGCGATGCGGTCGGCTAGGCGCCGCGCCGAGCTGACCGAGTTCGACGGCGATCTCAGCGCACGCACGATCGACCACTTCGAACGACCCGTCTCGCCGTCACAGTTAGAGGCGTGGGCGAAGTGTCCGCACGCCTACTTCGTTCAGTACCTGTTGGGCGTCAGACGCATCGACGACCCGACCGAAGACCTTGCGCTTTCCCCAATCGAGCGCGGCAATGTCGTTCACGACACGCTCGACCGTTTCAATCACGAGGTGCTGGCCGGCGCCTTGCCGCAGCCCGGTTCCGACGGATGGCTTCCGGCCCACGCCGCCCGTTTGGTGGCGCTATACGACCAGGTCGCCGACGAGTTCGAGCGCACCGGTCGAACGGGTCGCGCCGCCCACTGGCGGCTCGATCGCCGTTCGGTATTGGCCGAGCTCCTCAACTGGTTCGCCAGCGATGGTCTGACAGCTGCCGAACGAGGCGCGCTGATCGTCAGCTCTGAGCTGCGATTCGGCACCGATGGATCGGTCACCTTGCCACTGCCCGGAGGGCGACGATTGGCCGTGCGCGGTTCGGTCGATCGCATCGACCGGTGCCGAACGGGCGACCTCGTCGTGATGGACCACAAGACCGGTCGCGACACCGACTTCAAAAATGTGAACGCCCACGATCCGACCGAAGGTGGCCGTAAGTTTCAGCTGCCCACATACGCATCCGCTGCGCTGGCGATGTTCGGTGAACCGCACGATCGACCTCCCGGCGTCTTGGCCGAATACGATTTCTTCGACAAGGGCGGCTACCAGCGCCACGGTTACGTGTTCGACGATGAGGTGTGGAAGCGAGTCGCCGATGATCTTGGGCATCTCGTCAGTGGCATCCAGTCCGGTTTGTTCCCAGCCACGCCGGGCGTCCCAACATGGCAGTTCCGCATCGATTGCCACTACTGCCAGCCCGACGGCCTGGGGGTCGCCGAGCGGTTCGGTGAGTGGCAATTAAAGCGGGCCGATCCGCGCCTCGCCCCCTGGTTGCCGCCAGACGAGTCTGATCCAACTGACCGGGGCGAGTCATGATCGACCTCACCGGTCACGACGAACTCCCAGATCAGCTTGACCGACAGGCGATCGTCACCAACCTCGGCACCAATCTGTTCGTCGAGGCCGGCGCCGGTTCCGGCAAGACCAGCAGTCTGGTTGGGCGCATCGTGGCGTTGGTGGCGAGCGGTGTCGAGATCGGCATGATCGCCGCCATAACATTCACCGAGAAGGCGGCAGCCGAGCTGCGACACCGCCTGCGCAGTCAGCTGATCGCAGCGCAGGTCAACGCCGACGACCCGGTAACCGTCGAGCGGATGCAGATCGCCTTGGATGGCCTCGATCACGCCCCGATCGGCACCTTGCACGCCTTCGCCCGCCGAATCCTCAACGACTATCCCGTACATGCCGGTTTGCCGCCGGGGTTCCGCGTGCTCGACGAGCTCGAAAGTCACCTCGCCTTCGAGCAACGATGGAGCACCTTGCTAGACCAGATCCTCGACGATCCCGAGCCATCGGGCGGCATCATCGAGGGCGGGAGCGCCCTGATCGAGCTGTGCAGTCTCGACAACTTCGGCCTGTCGTCGGGCGCCCGGCGGGTGGCCACCGGGTTCCACGACAACTGGGACCTCGTCGAAACTCGGGTCGATCGTTCCGACCCTCCGGTTTGGCGGCTCGACCCAACACCGTTCGCCATCGCGGTGCTCGACCTGTGCGATACCCCGTGCCCTCCCGACGACGCACAATCGGGTCGTCTGAGCCAGCTGCGCACCGCAGCGCAGCGCCTTGGCGAGGCCAACCAGCTCGGCGAACAGATCGTACTCCTCACCTGGCTCGAAGATCGGTGCCGAAAGGTCAAGCGAACCGGTTCGAAGGCAGCGTGGAAAGCGGCCGGGCTCGACCCAACAGCCCTCGATGCGCTACGAGAGCAGCAGGTCGCGTTGGCCGACCGAGCCCAAGTGTTGCTGCAAACGGTGCGCGACTACCGTATTCGTGTGCTCGGGGCACTGCTCGGGCGGTGGGTCCTCGACGCCGCCCGCGATCGCGCCGCCGACGGTACGGTCGAATTCCACGACCTGCTCGTACTCGCCCGTCAGCTCGTCGCACGACACCCCGAGGTGCGCTCCGACCTGCACCGCCGATATCAACGGATCCTGCTCGACGAGTTCCAAGACACCGACCCGATCCAGCTCGAAATCGCCGTTCGGCTGACCTCCGACCCAAACGATCCGGCCCAAAACAATTGGGATCAGCTGCGACCGCTGCCCGGCCGACTGTTCATCGTCGGCGACCCAAAACAGTCGATCTACCGCTTCAGGCGCGCCGATATCGCCCAATACATGAGCGCCGCCGAACAGGTCGGCGCCTCCCGCGCCGGATTATCGGCCAACTTTCGGTCCTCCCAGCAGGTTCTCGGCTGGGTCAACCATGTGTTCTCCAACCTGATCGAGTACGAAACCGACATCCAGCCCGCCTACCGGGCGCTCGAGGCGCGCCGGCGGCACTTCATCGACCAGGGTTCGGTGACGCTGCTCGGTGTCGACGCGCATACCGATCTCACGTCTGGCAAGCGAGCCGAGACACTGCGGTGGCGCGAGGCGTCCGACGCCGCCGACGCCGTCGCAACGGCTCTCACCGAGGGTTGGCTGGTCGGCGACAACAACCCCGTCGGCACACCCGTTCAGCGCCCGTGTCGGCCCGGTGACATCGCCGTGCTGTTACCTGCCCGCACCTCGCTTCCGGCGCTCGAAGCGGCACTGCGCGAACGCGACCTCCCGTATCGGGCCGAGAACAGTTCGGTCGTTTACATCACGACCGAGATCCGGCATCTGATGTTGGCGCTGCGCGCCGCCGACGACACCACCGACCAGCTCGCCATGGTCGCTGCACTGCGTACGCCGCTGTACGGCTGTAGCGACGTCGATCTGTACGACTGGAAACTGGCGGGCGGGGCATGGTCGATCCGGGTCGATCCGCCCGCACAACTCGCCGACCACCCGGTCGCCCAGGCGATCCGCCACCTTGGTTCGCTGGCCGACCGCAGCACCTGGCTCACCCCAGCAGACCTGCTGGCGGCGCTGATCGACGAGCGACGCCTGCTCGACGCAGCCCTCGACAGCCCCGATGCTCGCGATGTTTGGCGCCGCCTGCGCTACGTCGTCGATCAGGCACGCGCCTGGAGCGATGCCGGCGGGCACGGACTGCGTCGATACTTGGGGTGGGTCAACCTGATGGCCAGCGAAAGCCGCAACGCCGACACAATCCTGCCCGAACACGATGACGATGCGGTTCGGATCATGACGATCCACGCCGCCAAGGGGCTCGAGTTCCCGATCACCGTCGTATCCGGGCTAACCACCAAGCCCTCCCCGACCTTCTCTAACTCAGTTGTGTGGCCGGGCAACACCTGGACAATCTCGAACAAGCATGGCGACGAGATCTATGAGGATTTCAAACCGCTCGACGAACAGATGAGCGACGCCGAGCGACGCCGGCTGTTGTATGTCGCTTGCACCCGGGCCGTAGACCATCTGGTCGTGTCGCTGCACCGCCTTCCGGGGCCGACCCAGATCGTCAGCAATGCCACCAACGCTGCGTTGCTGCATGCCGGTGGCGCCGAGCTGGGGGCACAGCCGTTGAGGGTTGCATCAGGTAGGTACATGATCACCCCGCCCGATCCGACAAGCCTGCCGTGGACCGATCAGGCCGAGTGGGCGACCGAACGACATCGCGCCGTCACCGCCGCCAGCTGGCAGCCGACCGTTAGCGCCACTCGGCTCGCCGACGAGCTCGCCATACTTTCGGTAGCCGATCCCGACGCCTCAGCCGATTCGGGCCTCGCCAAGGAGCCGGTCGACCTCGACTTGCCCCCGTGGCAGCGTGGCCGGTACGGCACGGCAATCGGGCGGGCCGTGCATGGCGTGCTGCAGTTCGCCGATCTACGAACCGGCCACGACGTCGACCCGCTGGCCGCTGCTCAGTGCGCTGCCGAGGGCATCAACGGAGTTGAGGCGCTGGTCGCCTCATTGGCACGATCCGCACTCGCGGCGCCGATCGTAAAGGCGGCCGTCGACCGCGAGCACCATCGCGAGCTGTTCGTGGCAGCACCAACTGGCAATCGTTTGCTCGAGGGATACGTCGATCTACTCGTGCGCACCGACGACGGCTACGTAATCGTCGACTACAAGACCGACGCCTGGAGCGACCAATCACAGCGCCACCAACGAATCGCCCGCTACCGCCTTCAGTTGGCGGCATACGGTGTGGCGCTCGAGCAGGTCATCGGGGAGCCGGTCGTCGGTGGAATTCTGGTGCGCTGTATCGATGGCGCTCCTGCCGAACAGATCGTGCTCACCGACTTCGAGGACGCTCAGCACGAGATTCTGGTGGCACTCAGCTGAGTCGGCGTTGGCCGCCATTGACGATGCCACGGACCAGCGCCGCCACGCTGAGCCTGAACATCGCGAGCAGGAAGATCACACCGACCGCAACACCCAACGGGATCAGCATCGCGCCGAAAATCCGCATCTTGGCGTCAAGAAAGGGTTTCAGAAAGCTGCCCCCGACCGGAGTGCCATCAAGGTGCAATGTGCGCATAGGGTCTTCGAACAGGGGACAGTTCACGTCGGTCTCTGACACACCGATCACCTCATCGCCGCCAAAATTCTCGATCGGCGGCGTCGCCCGCGACACGAGCAGCCCCAGGTCGGGATCGACCACGGCCGACACAAGAAAGGTGGCGCCATCTTTCAGGTACTGCGCGTCTTGACCAAACCGCACGTCGATCAGGTTTCCCGACGCGAAAGGATCCGACCGCCCACTCCGGATCTGTTCGATTTCGAAGCGGACCGTGCGGTAGTCGCGATTGACCACGGTGCCCACAAACACGATGTGCGGCATCAGCGGTGCCGAACAGCCGACGGGGACCGGAACCAGCGGCAGCGTGACAGGCGTTGCGTCGACCACGTCGACGCCGCCGCTGAGGGTACCCGTGTCGTCGGCCGGCGGATCACCGATCGGCGGTGCTGCAAACGCGACGTTCGCCGGGCCGCCGACACCGACCAACAGAGCGAGTGCGCCAGCGGCCAGCACCCGAATCGTCATGGCGCACCTCATGGCCGTGAGGGTAATCCACCGTCGACGACAATACTGAGAGCCATGGGCTTCAACCCACATGAGAAGTTCAGGGCTCGCCAACTCGACTATGCGCTGCTGGTTGCCACATCGCTGACTACTTTGGCGCTGGTGGTCTGGGCACTCTTCTCGTAGTCAGAAGGCGGCCGGGTAATGCGTCAGCCTGACCCCATCGATGGCGATCACGTCGAGACGCACGTCGAGATGTGCCAGTTCGTGCTGCCGCAGCCAGCTCGCGGCGAGCCGGCGTACCCGCTGCTGCTTGGCACGATCGACAGCCACCGCACCACCACCGAACCTGGCGTTGCGGCGCGCCTTGACCTCACAGAACACGATCAGGTCATGCCGTCGCACGACCAGATCGAGGTCGCCACGCAACTCACGCTCGGGTGGTCGCCAGTTGCGATCGACGACCACGAACCCAACCGATCGCAGATACGCAGCAGCACGCGCTTCGCCCCATTGCCCGCGGGCTCGATTCGACATGTCTTGCATGGGCGCGACACTCCCCTGTTGCACTGAACAGCGGGGCGCCGATCGCCCGAGGGTGAGTCAGCGACTCAGAATTCGCGCTTTTCGCGGACCTTGGCAGCCTTGCCGATGCGGTCGCGCAGGTAATACAACTTGGCGCGGCGCACATCGCCACGCTTCATGACCTCGATCTTTTGCACGGTGGGCGCATGGATCGGGAAGGTGCGCTCGACACCGACGCCATAGCTGAGCTTACGGACTGTGTAGGTCTCGTGTAGGCCGCTGCCTTGGCGCTTGAGAACATTGCCCTGGAAGACCTGGACGCGCTCTTTGCCGCCCTCGACAACGCGCACGTGCACCTTGAGTTCGTCGCCCGGGAAAAACTCGGGGATGTCGTCGCGGAGCGAGTCTTGGTCGATGAGGTCTGTCGTCTTCATGGCGTTTCTCTCAGATCTGGGGGCACGGTTGCCGCGGCTTCGATGGCCCCCATAATCGAAGGTAAGGGGGACCGATCAAGGATACGGGACAGGTGGGAACTCTTCCAACAAGACACGCTCATCATCTGAGATTCCTCCGCGGGCTTCGATCAAGTCGGGGCGCGCCGCAACTGTGCGATGCAGGGCCTGGGCCCGTCGCCAACGGGCAACGCGGGCATGATCTCCGCTGCGCAGCACGTCAGGGACGTCCCATCCTCGAAAGTCGGCAGGTCGCGTAAAATGCGGCTCTTCCAACAAGCCACTGACACCGAAACTCTCGTCGACCGGGCTGGCGGCGTTGCCCATCGCACCGGGCAGCAAGCGTGCCACGGCCTCGATCACCAGGCAGGCGGCGACCTCTCCACCGTTCAACACCACGTCGCCGACGCTCATCTCGCCGTCGACAAGATGCTGGCGAACTCGGTGATCGACACCCTCGTAGCGGCCACACAGCAGACTGAACCCGTCGAGCTTTGCTAGTTGGTGTGCGATTGGCTGGTCAAAGCGGCGACCTCCCGGGCCTAGCAGGAACAGTGGGCGAGGCGGGTCGGCGGCTTCGACACTGTCAAAAATCGGTTCGGGGCGCATCAGCATGCCGGCCCCACCACCGAAGGGTGAGTCGTCGACGGTGCGGTGCACGTCGGTCGTGTGCTGGCGCGGATCGTGGAGGCGTAGATCGAGAATACCCGACCCTCGCGCCTTGCCGAGCAGGCTTTCGGAGCAAAAGCCATCGACCAGCGTCGGGAACAATGTGAACACGTCAATTCGCATGCCGGTGCTCAGTCGTTCAGCTCGAACAAACCCTCTGGCGGATCGATCGTGATCAGCGTGCCCGAGGCGGTGTGTTCAACCGACGTGACGAAGGTGACCGGCACAAGGGAACCCGACTGAAGTTCGAGCAGATCGGAGGCCGGATTGGAGACCACCGAGATACACCCGCCACGATCGATGCCGTTGACCTCGATCACGTTGGCACCGATCAGTTCGTGGATCCACAGCGCATCCGGGTCGTCGATCGGCTCGGCAAAGACAACGACACCGGTCAGAGCTTCAGCCGCGCTGCGGTCGTCGACGCCCTCGATATGTACGCGCCAACGTTGGCTCGACGAATTGGAAGTTTGGATCGTCAACCAGCGACCGCGGCCCCATAACCGGCTGCCGACTTGGGCGCGCTCGGTGTGGTCGGTGACGAGATTAAGAAAGACATCCCCACGGATCCCATGAGGCCGCCCGATCCGCCCCACCTCCAACAACCCCTCCGGCCTCTCCACGTTCATCAACGTACCCGCCTATCTGAATCAACCGCTCGAGCAGTGGTGTATATCTGTTCCGAGCGTGAGTTGGTTTTCGTCCTGACAAGGCGCAGTGAGCCCGAGTTGCCTGGTGGCAACGAGCGGCGAGATGCAACGCAGTCAGGGCGGAAAACAGCCCCGCTCGTGTCTTTGGACAACGAGCGGCGAGATGCAACGCAGTCAGGGCGAACTGCCCCGATCGTCAGTCGAGGAATTCGATGTCGAGCTGGACGCCATCTTTGGAGGCGGCTGCTCGCGTGACCAAACGAATGCTGGCGGCGGTACGGCCACGGCGGCCGATCACTCGGCCCAAATCGCCGTCGCCGACGCGCACGTCGAGGCGATGCTTACCCTCGCCGACGACCTCGTCGACGGTCACGTCATCGGGCTGGTCGACGATCGACTTGACGATGTGGGTCAGCACGGCAACGGCCGTGGGAGCGGACTGAGCGTCGCTCATTTGCTGGCTTTGAACTGGTCGATGGCACCCGACACCTGGAGCAGTTTTGCCACTCGCTCGGTCGGCTGCGCGCCCTGGCTGAGCCACTTGACGGCCTTGTCGTTGTCGACGGTGAGCGCCGACGGATCCTGGCGCGGGTCGTAGTGGCCGAGAATCTCGATGAAGCGGCCGTCGCGCGGCGCACGGGAATCAGCAGCGACGATGCGATACTGAGGCTGCTTTTTTTTGCCGACTCGGGTGAGGCGCAGCTTTACTGCCATGTGAAGTGACTCCTGGATGCGATGTGAGAACCACGAAAGGTTAGCGGGGATCGAGACGTTTCCGAACGCCTCGGCGACATCACCGGCGTGCTACACCAGGGTACAGATGGATCTGTTCCGCTTCGACCCCCCTGCACCCAGCGACGACGAGGTCGCCTCGATCGCCGCTGAACGCTACGGATTGACCGGCGTGATGCAGCGGCTTCGTGGCGAACGCTCGCACAACACGCTGCTCACCACCGATGATGGCAGCCAGTATGTGCTGAAGATCGCCAGCTCCGGCGAACTTCATGCAACGATCGATTTCCACGCCAAGGCCCTGAAATACCTCGAGCGCGTTGCTCCGGAACTGCCGATTGCGCGCATGCACCCGAGCCTCGACGGCGAATTGGTCCCGATACTCGACCTCGATGGTCGGCAACACTCGATGCGGCTCGTGACGTATCTGCCGGGGATCCCGTTCGACGACTACCAGCCGATTTCGCTGCACGGGTTGCGGGCGATCGGAGAACTGGTCGGGGCGCTGTCGACGGCGTTGGTCGGGTTCGATCATCCGGCTGCGGGCGAGTTCATGCCGTGGGACATCGCCAATGGGCTGATCCTCGATGCCGAGCTGTGGTCGGGTTTGGGCGCCGATGCCCGCGCGTTGCTGACAACCGCACGACCACGATTGGCGGCTGCGCTCGAAACGATGCAACGGCTGCCTCGCCAGATCATTCACAACGACGGCCATGCAGGCAACCTGCTGCGCTCGGACACCGATTCCGACGTCGTCACAGGCATGATCGACTTCGGTGATCTCGTGCACACGGTCACCGTCGCCGACCTCGGTGTTTCAGGCGCCAATCTGGTTCCCCATCAGGCCGACCCGATCGCTGCGCTCGCCGCACTGAGCGTCGGATTCCACGCCCATCGGCCGCTGACCGACGCCGAGGTCGCCGCCCTGCCCGATCTCGTGTTGTGCCGTTTGGCGCTGAGCACACTGCTGGTCGAGTACCAGATCGCCCAGGCCCCACACATCGCCGACGCGGTTGCCGCCGAGCGCCCCTGGCTGATCTTCAATCTCAGGCGATGGCTGGCTATCGATCCGAAACAAGCCGCCAATCAGATCGTGGAGGGTCTGTGAATACCGCCGACGACCAGTTGCGCCAACGCCGATCGACCAGTCTCGCCCCCAGCTATCAACTGTTCTACGACGAACCGGTTCACCTTGTCCGCGGAGAGGGTGTGTGGGTGTACGACACCGATGGCAACCGATTCCTCGACTGCTACAACAATGTGCCGTCGGTCGGACACGCCCACCCGCAAGTCGTCGCTGCTCTCGCCGCCCAGGCGGGGCTTCTCAACACCCACACGCGATACCTGCACGAAAACGTGGTCGATTTGGCCGAGCGACTCGGGGCAATCTTGCCGGGTGACTTGAACACCTGCATCTTCGTGTGCACGGGCACCGAGGCCAACGACCTCGCGGTACAGATCGCCCGCACGGTGACGGGCCATCACGGCGTGATCGTGACCGAGCGGTCATATCACGGCAACTCCGACCTGGTCGGCAAACTGTCGACCGACAGCTACCCGGCAGCAGAACGGCCCGACTGGCTGGGCGTGGTCGAGCCGCCCAACACATATCGTGGACCGTTCCATGTGCCCGACCAAGACATGGGACAAAAGTACGCCGCCCTCGTCGGCGACGCGATCGCTGATCTCGCCGATCTGGGCCACGGGGCGGCGGCGATGCTGGTCGACACCAGCTGGGACTCGAACGGTGTCCTGATCGCCCCAGACGACTATGTCAGCCGTTCAGCTGAACTGATACGCGCCCATGGTGGACTTGTGATCTCAGACGAGGTGCAGTCCGGATACTGCCGGATGGGGAGACATTTCTGGGGCCACATGCACTACGGAATCGTGCCCGACATCGTCACGATCGGAAAACCCATGGGGGCCGGCCACCCAGTTGCGGCCGTCGTCACGACGCCAGAGATTGCGGCCGCCTTTGCCGAGCGTCGCAACTACTTCAACACCTTCGGCGGGAATCCGGTGTCAGCCGCCGTGGCTCTGGCTGTGCTCGACGTGATCGACGACGAGCAACTGTTGGACAACGCCACCTCGACCGGGGCCACGCTGGGGCTGGGGCTGAGCGAGATCGCCAATCGTTACGAGATCGTCGGTACCGTGCAGGGCCGTGGACTGTTCTGGGGGCTCGACATGGTCAACGAGCAGGCGACGCGCCAGCCGATTGCGTATGCAGACGCCAAGCGGATCGCCACCATGCTGCGCCATCGCGGGATTCTGGCCGGCGTGACGGGTCGCTATTCGAATGTCTTGAAGATCCGCCCACCGCTCGTGTTCGAACCGGAGCACGTCGGCATCCTGCTGACCGAACTCGATGCGGTGCTCGACGGGTTCGAACCGCTCGGCGGCGACGATGCGAGGGCGCTCGGCGCCGAGTGGTGAGCGTTCGGAGCGCGCCCGACACACTTCGAACGGCGTGCGTTAGCGGGGTAGCCCGGGCATTCCGCCTTGGCCGCCCATCATCTGCTCGAGCTCACTCATGTCGGGCGTGCCGCGCAATCCGCCGAGCCCAGGGAAGCCTCCGCGTTTGCCCTTCTTGCCGCCGCCCATGCCCATCTTCTTCATCATCTTCTGCATCTCACCGAACTGCTTGACGAGGCGGCTGACCTCGCCCGGCTCGCGACCGGCGCCCTTGGCAATCCGACCACGACGGCTGCCGCTGATGATCTGAGGGCGAGCACGTTCTTCAGCGGTCATCGAGCGGATGATCGCCTCGATCGGTTTGAGATCGTCGTCGCCGATCTTGGCGTTCTTCATTTCCTTGGGCATTCCCGGCATCATCCCGAGGATGCCAGACAGTGGGCCCATCTTCTTGAGCGCCTGCATCTGCTCGAGAAAGTCGTCAAGCGTAAACTCACCCTCCATCAGGCGAACCGCGGCCTGCTCGGCCTGGTCGGCCTCGAACGCGTTTTCGGCCTGCTCGATCAGCGTCATCATGTCGCCCATGCCGAGAATTCGGCCGGCCATACGATCGGGATGAAACTGCTCGAATGCTTCGAGCTTTTCGCCCGTCGAGGCGAACGCGATCGGGCGTCCGATTACCTCTTTGACCGACAGTGCGGCGCCACCGCGAGCGTCGCCATCGAGCTTGGAAAGGATCACGCCGTCGATCTGAAGCGTCCGGTGAAACGCATCGGCCGTCTGCACAGCATCCTGACCAGTCATCGCGTCGATGACCAAGAACGTGTAGTCAGGAGACACGGCGCCGGAGATCAGACGGACCTGTTCCATCATCTCGGCGTCGATCGACAAACGACCGGCGGTGTCGACGATCACCACGTCACGACCGAGCCGCTTGGCCTCCTCGACACCCTGAAAGGCGGTCAACACAGGGTCTTCGGGGTCGGAGTAGACCGGCACGCCGACCTGGCCACCGAGCGTTCGCAGCTGCTCGACAGCGGCCGGGCGTTGCAGATCGGCACCGACCAAGAGTGGCTGGCGACCCTGCGACTTGAACCACAGCGCCAGCTTGCCGGTGGCGGTTGTTTTGCCAGAACCTTGCAACCCGGCCATCAAGATGACGGTCGGTGGTTTAGATGCGTATTTGATGGCGAGCGTCTCGCCACCGAGAATGCGGGTCAGCTCGTCGTTGACCGCCTTGACGACCTGCTGGCCGGGATCGAGCGCCTGAGAGCGCGTGGCGCCGATCGCGTGCTCGCGGATCCGGTTGCATACCGACCGTACGACGGTGACGTTGACGTCGGCCTCGAGCAGCGCCGAACGGATCTCTTTCATGATCTCATCGACGTCGGCCTCGGTGAGGCGGCCCTTGCCCCGAAGCCGCCTGACGATCCCGTCGAGTCGATTGGAAAGATTGTCAAACATGAGAAGACCCAGGCTACCCGCACCAATTCGGTCGGGCAGCCTGGGTCGGCTCGATGTTCTGGTGTGGGTCAGCCGAGACTGACGATCGCTGTGACGATGCCACCTTTGACGGCGACATTCACACGCGTCTCGCTGAAGTCTGCTGTTAGGGCTAGGCCTTCACCGTCCTGCTCAGCAATCCGCACGCTGTAGCCCAAGGCCTCGACCTTTGCGGTGAAGTCTTCGACCGGTAGTCCGACCAAGACCTCAAGTTCGATCGGTGCGACCGTCTCGGGAGAGGTAACGGGCTCTTCGACGATCGGTGCCGGCACGTCGGGGTCGGGCGCAGGCGCTGGATCGACAGGCAGCGGCTGAGGCGCCGGCAGCGGCTCGTCGATGAACACGTCGGGCTCGACCTGGATCATGAACTCGTCGGTCACGGCGGGAACCGTGTGCCAACCGCCATCGGTATCGATGAAGCGGTAGGCGGGCAGCATCCACACCGAACCGTCGATGTCCCATGCCCACCACAGATCGGCCTGAACATCGACCAGCGTCACCACGACCGGCTCGGGCGCGGGCATGTCTTCGATCGGCAGCAAATCGACGGGCATCGGCCGTTCGGCGATCACCGTCTCCGTGCTGCCGTCGGATCCTTCGGTGGAGCCTTCCGGTGCTGCCGTGGCGATGTCGCTCTCGGGGACATCGACGGCAATCTCGGGCCCGGCCGGCTGACCGACGGCAAGGTCGGCGGGGGCCGCCTCAGCGATCGCGATGTCCGGCTCGATCGACCCGCCCATGTAGCCGCCATAGCCGCCATAGCCGTAACCACCATCGTTCAGACGTGCGAGGGCAGCATCGATGTCGATCAGGGGGTAAGGACCGACCGGCTCGGCCTGGGCAAGCGAACCGCTGGCATAATCCATCACACCCTCGGCACCGAAACCGAAGTTCCACTGGCGCAGAGCAGCACGATCGTCGGTGTTGTCACTGAATGTCACGCTGGCGAACCACTCGTCGCCATACGTCTCGACCTCGAGCGCCGACACGTCTTCGCCGAGCGCTGTCAGCAGTTCACCCGCCCGCCGCTGGGCCTCTGCCTGGGTCGGCACACCGACCGGCGGCTCGACCTCGGGGCACTCGCCGACCTCGTTGCCACTGCTGTCGACGGCAACCGCGCAGCCGACCGATGGCTGACGGTTTTGCCAGGCGCTGTTGTAGTTCCACGACTGCTGCGAGTCTTCCGAGACCCACAAGCTGGGGGCCGAGCCGTCATCGGGCCCGACACGCCATGAGCTGCCGTACTCCTCCACGAGGTGCACGGGCTCACCAACGACGCCGAGCGCGGCCGCGATCTGGGCGACCTGCTCGGCGGTCACTTGGCGGGTGGCATCGAACACATAGCCGAGGTCGTTGGTCGGGAGCGAGGGCATTCCCGCTCCGACCACGTACTCAGAGACCCAGTAGGCAGGGGCGAACATCATGTCGCTGGAGGCGGAGGCGTCGGCACTTTCGGCGGCCGCGGAAGCGACGCCTTTGCCGCCGCCATCAACACCGGTGACTTGGATCGGTGTTGGCTGGCGCAGACCAGGCTGCTCGCCGACTGTGTCGATCGGGCCGTCGCCGGTGGCGTCGTTGCTACCGCAGGCGCCAAGTAGCAGCACCGCGCTGAGTGCAAGGGGGAGGATTCGCGATGAGTAAGTCTTCATGCTCTTCTGACGCTCGCCTGCTCGGTGTGGTTCCCGAAATTTGGGAACTTTTTAGGCTTGTTCGAACAAGGCTTCCACGAACTCGGCCGGATCGAACGGCATCAGGTCACCGAGCTGCTCGCCGACGCCGACCAGCTTGATCGGAATTCCCAGTTCGGTTTCGATCGCGAACACGATCCCACCCTTGGCCGAGCCATCGAGTTTGGTCAGCACCACGCCCGTGACATCGGTGGCCTCACGGAACTCACGCGCCTGGGTCAAACCGTTCTGGCCGGTCGTGGCGTCGATCACGAGCAATGTCTCGGTCACCGTGCCTGCGCCCTTTTCGGCGACCCGACGAACCTTTTTCAGCTCTTCCATCAGGTTCGTCTTGGTATGTAGGCGACCGGCGGTATCTGCTAGCACGAGTTGGATGTTCTTGGCTGCCGCTCGCTCGACCCCGTCGAAAATGACCGAGGATGGATCGCTGCCATCGGCGCCCCTGACGAACTCGACACCCGATCGTTCGGCCCACGTGCCCAACTGCTCGGCAGCGGCGGCGCGGAACGTGTCGCCAGCGGCCAGCAACACCGAACGCCCACTGTCGACCTGCTGACGGGCGAGCTTGCCGATCGTTGTGGTCTTGCCGACCCCGTTGACACCTACGAACAGCCAGATATTCGGTTGGCCGGGCCCGAACGAGTCGTCGAAGCGGATCGTGCGGTCGGCCCCCTGCAGCTGGGCGACCATATCGACCTGCAGCGCGTCCAGCAGCTCTGACGGCTCGTTGATCGCCTTGTCTTTCACCCTCTGCTTGAGCTGGTCGAGTAGCGAAGTGGTGACACCGAGCCCGACGTCAGCCCTGAGCAGGGCTTCTTCCAAGTCGTCCCATGTTTCGTCGGTAATCGTCGAGCGACCCAAGACGCCGGCAAACGCGCCCGAAAAGGCGATTCGGGCCTTGGCGAGCCGATCGCGCAACGGCGCCGGCGTGCCGGCGCGTTCGACCGGCGGCTCGGGCTCGGCGATGGGTATCTCACCGCCGTCGTCGGGCGGAAGGTGGTCGAGCGGAACCTGCTTGGGGGGTGGTTTCGTCACCCCGGACGCCGGACGCGGCGGGGCGACCGATCGCTGTGCCTGACGGCGGTTGACGAGTACGACCCCGAAACCGAACACCATCACGGCGACGGCCAGAATCAAGAAGATCCAATACCACTGCATACCTGGCACGACGCTATCGGTGTTGCCGACGCCTCACCGGTTGGGATAACTGATAGAACTAGTCAGAATTATGAGCTCGAATGAGGGGGGTCCCACCATGTCCATTCGCCTCGGAGACGAAGCACCAAACTTCACCGCCATCACGACGGACGGCGAGATCGATTTCCACGCTTGGAAGGCAGATTCGTGGGCGATCCTTTTCAGTCACCCTGCCGACTTCACACCCGTGTGCACCACCGAGCTCGGCCGCACCGCCGCCTTGAAAGACGAGTTTGCCAAGCGCAACACGAAGGCAATCGCTGTGTCGGTCGATCCGATCGTCGATCACCACGCGTGGGCACCCGACATCGCCGAGGTCGGCGGCATCCCCGTCAACTTCCCAATCGTCGCCGACCCCGACCGGGTGGTCAGCGAGGCGTACGACATGATCCATCCCGGTGAAGGCGACACCTCGACGGTTCGTTCGGTGTTCGTGATCGACCCGAACAACAAGGTCCGCCTCACGCTGACCTATCCCAAGTCGGTCGGACGTAACTTCGACGAGCTCGTTCGCGTCGTCGACGCCCTGCAGGCCACCGACGCCGCTCCGATCGCCACCCCCGCCGATTGGCGGCCTGGAGACCGGGTCATCGTCTCACCGGCGATGTCGACTGCCGACGCCCGCCAGCGCCTGCAGAACGTCGAAGAGATCAAGCCTTACCTGCGTTGGGCCGACCAGCCGTAACGATCGTTGGTGAGTCGTCACGTTGTGTCTGACACAACGTGACGATCAGCCTCGACTCGGTGCCGAGCCAGCTCGTTCGGTGACGACCTTCGACGATCCACCAGGCTGCATCGAAACGCCGAGCAAGCTGTCACCGGCCTCCATCGTGCGCTTCTGGTGCGACACGATCAGCAGCTGGGCGTCCTTGCGAAATTCGGCAACAAGGCCCAGGAACCGGTGCAGATTCACGTCGTCGAGGGCAGCCTCGACCTCGTCCATCACATAGAACGGGGACGGCCGGCTGCGGAATACGGCAAACAAGAACGCCAGCGCGGTCAGGCTGCGCTCGCCGCCAGACAGCAGCGACAGCTTCTTGACATTCTTACCACTCGGCTTGGCTTCGACCTCGATGCCCGAGTTGAGCAGGTCGTCAGGTGTCGTGAGCTTGAGCTGGCCGGCACCACCAGGGAACAGCGTGCTGAACAGCTGGGTGAAGTTGAGGCTGACGTCGGCAAAAGCGCCGGCGAACACATTCTGGATCTCCTGATCGACCGCCTTGATGACCCTGCTGAGGTCGCGGCGAGTCGAGCGAACATCCTCGAGCTGCTCGTCGAGGAAGGCATGGCGTTGCTGTAGCTCGTTGAACTCTTCCAGAGCGAGCGGATTGATCGGCCCCAGCAGGCGCAGCTCGCGATCGAGTTCGCGCCCGCGCCCTGCCGCCGTCGCCCCCTCGGGCAACTCTGGTGCAGCGGCGGCCTCGGCGGTTTGCGGCTCGATGTCGAGGTCGCGGCGCAGCGTTTCGATCGAGGTCTCCAGCCGCAGCTTGGCCTCGGCCTCCTCGATCTCGGAGCGATGCGACTTGTGACGGATCTCTTCGAGCTTGCGCTCGGACTCGGTACGCGCCTTGCGGGCAGTGTCGAGCGTCGTCGACAGTCCGCGCACCTCTTCGCTCTGGCGGCGCCGGCGCTCGATCAGGTCGTTGTGTTCGACCTCGACGACAGCTCGGTGCACTTGCACGAGAGTGGCGAGTCGATCGATGGCCACGATTGAACGCTCGATCTGCTCACGCCGCTCGGCGGCGAGAAAACGCGCTTCTTGATCGGCTTCGAGCCGCCGTTCGGTCTCGACAATGCGGGATTCGAGAAACTGTTGGCGATCGTGCAAACCGGCGTTGCGCACTTCCAGCTCACGGCGGCGTGAACCCAGCGCAGCGGCCCGCGACTCGAGCTCGGCGCGGGCCTCACCGCGAGCCTTGGCAGCATCGGCCTCAGCCTGTTCGTTAGCGTCGAGAGACGGCAGCATCGCCTCGAGTTCGCCGATCCGCACACGCTCGCGCTCGATGTGTACCGTCAACTCGACGATGCTGCGATCGAGCCCTTCCAACTCGGCCTGAAACTCGCGGCGGCGGCCGAGCGCCCTCGCAAGGCCCTCAGAGGCAGCCGTGAACCGCGCATCGTTCTGATCGAGTTGGCGAGTCAGCGAGATCTCTTGTTGACGCGTCGCCTCTTGAGAATCGCGTGCACCGCGGAGTGCAGTTTCGGCGGCGGTCAGCGCAGCCTTGGTAAGTTCGGCACGGTGATGAGCGTCCTTGAGGGCGGCGGCGGTTGCACCGCCGGCGGCAGCGCCGACCCGCCACCCTGTCGGGCCAAAACGGTCACCGGCCGGCGTGACGATCACAGCGTCTGGGTTCGACAACGCTGCCTCGATCGCCTGATCAAGACCATCGACGCGGACGGCCGCCCCGACGAGCGCTTCCAGCAGCCCCGACATGCCCGGAATGCCAGAACGAACATGTGCCATCACGGCTTCGCCGACGTTTGGCAAGCGGCCGTGGTTGGCAACGACGCCGGCTGCAAGTACGGCACCGCTGGTATTGGACTCGCGCAATGCCGCCAGCGCCCGCTGAGCCGATCGAGGGCTGTCGACCACCACCGCCGTTAGCGCTTCACCAAGCGCAGCCTCGACGGCCTCCTGCCACCCGGCGTCGATCTCGACCAGGTCGAGCAGGGTGCCGAGCACGCCATCGACTCCGGCCAGGCGTTCGGCACCGGCGCGGGCCCTGGCCGCATCGAGCGCCATCTGGAGCGCTTCGACCCTTGCGCCCGAACGCGACGCCGCCTCGGAAGCGTCGTGGCGCTCCGCGGTGCAACGCTCGAGCACCGTGTCCGCGCCAGCACGGGCCCGTTCGGCAGTTTCGATCTGATCGACGAGTGGGCTCTCGATTGCCTCGGCTCGAGCACAGTCGTCACGAAGCCGCTCGGCCTCGGTGCCGAGCTGTTCGAGCTTGCCTCGCAGCTCGCCGGCGCGGATGGTGGCACGCCGCAAGTCGTTATCGGTGCGCTCGGCACCGCCGCGCACCGATCGCAGCTCGCCGCGCACCTCGGCGGCGGCACTGGCTGCCTTCGCTCCCCCATCGTTGGCGGCTAGGGCTTCGGTAACACGACCTCGCTCGGCGCGGAACAATTCTTCCTCGGCGGCCAGCGCCTCACCGGCGGGCGCCATCTGTTCGAGCCCGGCGACGACCTCGTCGAGTTCGCTGCTGAAGCGGGCCACGTCGGCCTCAAGGTTGGCGACCACACCCTCGCCCAACAGTTGGCCGTGGTCGCGCTCGAGCGAGCGTTTGCGCTCGGCCAGGATTCCCGCCAGGCCGCGTGCCCGCTCACGTAGCTGCTCGACCTGCATCAGCCGGTCGCTGACATCGTGCTCGCCGCGGGCCGACAACTGCGCCTCGGTCGCCATGATCTCGGTGTCGAGCTTGGCCAACTGGGACTTCAGCCCCGCTTCCAGCCGTACCGCGTCGATACGGTCGGTGGCGATCGCCTCCAGCTTGGTGCGCAGCCCGCTGATCTCCCGCCCCGCGATATACACGCGCAAAATCGTCAGTTCAGCCACCAACGACTCGTGGCGGCGGGCGGCCTCCGCCTGGCGCTCGAGTGGGCGCAGCTGCCGACGAACCTCGCGCAGCAGGTCTTGCAGGCGCAGCAGGTTGGCTTCTGTGGCATCAAGTCGCCGTTCGGCCTTTTCTTTGCGCTTGCGATACTTGAGCACGCCGGCGGCCTCTTCGATGATGCCGCGGCGATCCTCGGGTCGGGCGTTCAGCACCGCATCGATCTGGCCCTGGCTTACGATCACGTGCTGCTGGCGACCGACTCCTGCGTCGGAGAGCAACTCCTGGATGTCGAGCAAGCGGCACGGCACGCCGTTGATGGCGTACTCGCTGTCGCCGGTGCGGAACAGGATACGGGTCAGCGTGACCTCGTTGAACTCGACCCGCAGTAACCCCGACGAGTTGTCGAGTGTGAGGCTTACCTCTGCCCGACCGAGAGCCGCCCGTTTCTCGGTGCCGGCGAAAATAACGTCGTCCATCTTCTGAGAGCGCATGGATTTTGGGGCCTGAGCGCCGAGCACCCAGGCGATCGCGTCGACAACGTTCGACTTGCCCGATCCGTTCGGGCCGACAACCACCGTGACCCCCGGTTCGAGGTTCATGACGGTCGAGTCGGCGAACGACTTGAAGCCTTTGAGGGTGAGACTCTTGAGGAACACGGCGGGCCTGAATCTACTCGCAGTGAGCGCCAATAGGTCACGTTCCCTGGGGGTTGCCGCCTGCTCTTCGGATCACTGAGTTGTTCGAAATGATCACCGCCATGCGCGGCTCTCCCTTGTCAGTTCGGGCCTACCGCTGACAGTTTGGGCAGTAGTGCGTGGAACGTTGGGCAGACACCGTGCGGCGAATCCACCCAATGCCGCAACTCATGCATCTTTCGCCAGTTCTGCCGTAGACGGCGTGGGAGTGCTGGTATGTACCCCAATCGCCGAACAGGTCGACGTATTGGGCATCGCCGAGCGTCGAACCGCCCTGAGCGATCGCCTCGCGCAGGATGCGATGCATGGCCTCATGAAGCCGCCGTTCAGACGAGGTTGACAGTTCGTCGGATATCCGGTCGGGGCGCAGTCGCGCCTCGTGCAGAATCTCATCGGCGTAGATGTTGCCGATCCCAGCGATCACATGCTGATCGAGCAATAGCGGCTTCATCTGGCGGTGTCGACGGCGCAGGATCTTGCGGAACTGGGGCAGCGTGATGCCCTCAGCGATCGGGTCGGGGCCGAGCTTGGCCAGATCGGGGATCTCGACGTCGACATGGTCGGGGTCGAATACGACGACCTCGCCGAATGTGCGCGGGTCGACAAACCACATCTCGTTGCCGTCGTCGAGATGCAGTACGACATGGGTATGCGGCGGGCGATCGGCGCCGGCGTCGGCGACGAGCACCTGGCCGCTCATTCGGAGATGAATCATCACTTCATCGCCGCTGTCCAGCGGTAACAGCAGATACTTTCCGCGCCGGTTGGCGGCGAGCACAACGGTGTTGGTCATGCCGTCGATCACGGCTTGGCGCGATGTGCGACGCACCGTTCGTTGGCGGCCAACCTCGACGGCGTTGATACGCCGACCCACGACGAACCGTTCGAGTCCGCGACGCACGGTTTCGACCTCGGGGAGCTCTGGCATCTGATCAGTCGTCTGTCAGGGCAGAGAAGGCCGCTCCGGCGGCAGCTTGTTCAGCAGCCTTCTTCGAGCGGCCCTGACCCTCGCCGAGTAGTTGCTTTGCGACCAGCACCTTGGCGAAGAACGTCTTGTCGTGATCGGGCCCGGTGGAGCGCACGACATAGTCAGGGGTTGGTCTGGTGTGCTGCGCCAAAATCTCTTGCAGCGCAGACTTGTAGTCGAGCCGATCGAGCATGCCGATCGCATTCTCGAGGCGCTGCACGAACAACCGCTCGATCAGATTGAAAACTGCGGTCGGGCCACCATCGATGTAGACGGCGCCGAGCACCGCCTCCATCGCGTCGGACAGGATCGACACCTTCTCGCGGCCGTTGGCCGCATCCTCACCTCTGCCGAGTAGCAGGTGGTCTCCAATATGAATCTCCGCCGCGACCTCTGCAAGAGCATTGGCGTTTACGACGCTCTTGCGTAAGTCGGTGAGGGCCCCTTCCGCCAGATCTGCGTAGCGGTCGAACACAAGGTCTGCAATCACCCAGCCGAGCACGGCATCACCAAGGAATTCGAGCCGTTCGTTGCTGTAGCTATCGGTGGACTCGGCAACCCACGAACGATGGCACATGGCGCGCCTGAGTAGCTCCTGGTCACCAAACGTGTAACCCAGGCGCTTTTCGAGCGCGCCGAGACTCACGTGTCAGTTTCTCGTGCGCTCGTGCACGTAGTCGACGGCGTCGCGGACTGTCTTGAGGTCTTCGAGGTCTTCGTCGTCGATACGAAAACCGACCGTACGATCGCTGAGTTCCTCCTCGAGCGCCTCGACGAGCTCGATCAGGGCCAGTGAATCTGCTTCGAGGTCGTCGCTGAATGACTGCCCTTCGCTGATCGTGGATGGATCGATCTCCAAAATGTCGGCCAGACGATCGCGGACAATCTCGAAGATCTCGTCGCGCTCGATCGGGCCCTGGTTCACATGAGTCTCTGCAGGCACGCTCTTGATGCTAGCCGACCATGCTCTCGGGATGGCCCACGTCGTACGCTGGCAGTGGAGGAATGACGCTATGAAGCGACAAACACCGATCACCGAGATCATGACGACCGAAATCGTCTCAATCGAGCTGGGACAACCGCTCACCGAGGTGTACCACGCTCTCAATCGAGCAAAATTCGATCATGTGCCCGTGCTCGACAACGAGCAGCCTGTCGGCATCATCTCATCGACCGATGTGCTCAGACTTGTGTACGACATCGACGGGGCCGACGACCGAATGCTGACGACGATGCTCGACCACCAGTTCAACCTAGAGGACGTCATGAGCACCGAGCTGGTGACACTGCCCGAGTCGGCAAGCGTGCACGACGCGGCCGAACTGCTCGCCAGGGGTGGGCTTCACTCGGTACTCGTCATCGGTGCGGCGGGCGGGCTGGTCGGGATCGTCACGACCACCGACCTGGTTCGCTTTCTTCGCGACCTATAACTGAGTCAGGTGTTTTCGGGCAAGTGCATGGCCGCCGCGATTTCGCCGACCACGTTCGCCTCGACCATCTCGCGAGCCACGTTGATTGCGTTCACGATCGCTCGTTCGCTGGACGAGCCGTGCGAGATGACGCACACGCCGTCGACACCCAGCAGCATGGCCCCGCCGTACGTCTCGGGGTCGAGCATCTCGTAGATCGGCATCAGTGCCGGCATGAGGGCGTCGGCGTGCTGTTTGTACTCAGGTGACGAACCGAACGCCCCGAGCAGTGCCCCGATAACCGCTTTTAGTCCACCTTCGAGCGTCTTGAGCATGACATTGCCGGTGAAGCCATCGGCGACGATCACATCAGCAGCGTTGGTCATGACGTCGCGGCCTTCGACATTGCCGATGAAGTTCAGATCGCTCGACTCGGCGGCCTGCACCAGCAACGGATAGGTCTCCTTGCGGAGTTGGTCGCCCTTGCCCGGCTCTTCACCGATCGACAGCAGGCCAACCTTCGGCGACTCGACCCCAAAGCGGTGTCGCGAGAAGATCGAGCCCATCTGGGCGAACTGCACCATCCATTCGGCTTGCACCTCGGCGTTGGCACCGGCGTCGAGCAGCACGGTCGGCTCGCCGCCCGGCACCGGGACGATCGTGGCGATAGCGGGGCGGTTGACACCCTTGATGCGACCCATCCGCAACAGAGCCGATGCCATCGTGGCGCCAGTGTTGCCAGCAGAAACCATCGCCGACGCCTGACCATCTCGAACCGCCTCGGCAGCACGCACCAGCGTAGAATCCTTCTTACGGCGAACGGCCTTGCCACCGTCGTCATCCATCTCGATGACCTCGCTCGCCACAATCAGCGGAAGATCTCCGATATCGACTAGATCTGCAAGGTCGGCAGGACCGACCAGCACGATCGGTGTACCGGCGGCGGCGGCGACCCTGGCCCCGGCCACGATCGCGCCCGGAGCGTTGTCGCCGCCCATTGCGTCAACCGCAATGGGCAACATGTTCAGTCAGCTACCTCGGTCAGCCGACGTCGATGACGACGCGGTCCTTGTACCAGCCACACGAGGGACACACCACGTGGGGGGTCTTCGCATTGCCGCAACGGGGGCAGAGGCTGCGGCTCGGGGTACCAAGCTTCCAGGCCGCGGCACGCGTGCTGCGGCTCTTGGATTTCGACTTCTTCTTCTTAGGAACGGCCACAGTGGGTCTCCAGCGATCAGATAAACGGTTCCGTGCACTGCACAGAGAGGCTGCGCCAGGTTATCGGGCAGGTTGCCAAGAACGAACCTGACCCACCATCGCGACTGTGCGAGCGCAGATTGTCAGTCGTCGTCGAGCCGGAGTCGATCGAGCGTCGACCAACGATCGTCCCGCGCCGACGTGTCACATTCGCAGCTTGTCTGATTGCGATCGATCCCGCAGATCGGGCAGATCCCGGCACAGTCGTCCCGACATAGCGGTGCGTCGGGAAGTTCGAGCAGCACGTATTCGCGTACCGCCGGGGCCATGTCAATCTGATCGCCTTCGATCTGGAAGGCATCCGCGTCTCCGACGTCGTCGCGGTACACCTCGTCGACGGCAATCCGAGCCGTGCCAACGACCTCGGTCAAACAACGACGGCACGGCACTCGCCACGGCGTCGAAATCGAACCGGTAACGACGATCCCGTCGATGCTGGACACCGCTTCGAATTCAACGTCGATGACACCGGCGACCCGATCGTCTTGAACACCGAGGTCGGTGGCGTCCAGATCGGCATGGATCTGGCGGGTCATGCCAGGCTGGCGCAGCAGTTCACGGGCATTTACGCGCAGTATGTGGAGCGGATTCGAGGGCATGAGAGGACCTCGGCTCAACGGTCCTGGTCGAAGAACCCGTTCGCCAGGTCATCCTCGTCCTCGACGTGGGTGGTTGGAAGATGCTCGCCGGCGTTACCGATCGACAGCTTTTGACGACCCGCTCCAACGGTCTTGAAAAGCTTGTCCAGCAGAATCTCGAAGCTGGCCAGACGTTGATCGAGGAAATCTTCCGTTTCAAGCCTGAGACGCCGGGCATCGCTCTCGGCTGTCTCGACGACCTGGCGGGCACGCGACTCGGCGGCACGCACCACCTCGGTGCGCTGCACCATCCGCTCGGCCTGCACGCGAGCGGCCTCGAGCATTTCATTGGCCTCGCGCCGGGTCTTGTTGACGAACTCCTGACGTTCTTTGAGCATCCAGCGCGCCTGGCGTAGCTCGTCGGGCATGCTGGCAAGCGCACGGTCGAGCAGTTCGACCACCTCGTCACGGTCGATCCGAGGCGATGACGACAACGGCATCGTGGGCGCATTCGCAACGATGTCGATCGCCCGCCGCAGCCAGGTCTCGGCATCGCCGACGTAGCCGGTGCCCAGATTTGGGTCGGGGTATTCGTCGTCGATCTCCTTGTAGGCGTCGACCGCATCATCTGCGTCGCCGTAGTGGTCGTCGTATCGATCGTCGTGGGTCATGGGAGTCTGTGTCTCACTAGTGGGACGGACCAGCAAATCTATCCGCGAGAGCGGCCGCCACAGGTGCTGCGACCAGATGGTCGATCGCTTCGCCGTGGGCGGCGATCTCGCGGATGAACCGGCTGGAGATGAATCCGAGGTCGGACCGGCAGGGTAAAAACACCGTGCGGATGGCTGTGACCGAGTGGTTGATGTGGGCCATCTGCTGCTCGATATCGAAATCGTTGGGGGTCCGCAAGCCCTTGACGATGAAGTCGGCCCCCACCTCTGCGGCGGCCTGCACGGCGAGGCCGCCAAAGGCATGCACCGTGACCGATCGACGATCGCCCAGGCTGGCTCGGGCGAGTTGCACCCGCTCGGCGGGTTTGAACAGACCCGACGGCTTTTCAAAGTTGACGAGCACTCCGATCACGACATCGCCGAACAACTCGACCGCCTGATCGACAACGTCGATGTGGCCGAGGTGGAGCGGATCGAAACTGCCGGGGATCAACACCTTTGTCATGGGTAGCTCCACGGTAGTGCTGTCATTGTCGCTCAGTGATGATGCCATCGCCGTCGGCCGGACCACTGGCTGCTTCGCCGGGGTCGTCGGACCGTTCGAAAAACGTGACCCATGAACGACCGTAGCGCTTGGTTCGGGTCGGCGCCCATCCGCGAATCGACTCGGGGTCGAGCCGATCGAGTGGTCTGCCCGCCTCGGCGACAACGAATGATGCCTTCGTAGCGGCAAGCAGATCGGGCCACCTGTCGAAGTCGTACGGCGGATCGGCCAACACGATGTCGACATCCAAGGCGCCAACGAGCACCATTGCGTCGCCTGGCACTACCTTGCAGCGGTCTTCGACCCCGAGCTCGGCGAGATTGTCACGAAGTGTTCGCAACGCCTTACGATCGCGCTCGATGAAGGTGCAATGCGCTGCGCCGCGCGAAAGTGCTTCGATCCCAAGTGCGCCGCTGCCGGCGTAGAGATCGGCAACCCTGGCGTCGCGAACCAGGTCGAGGCTGTTCAGAGCGTTGAAAATGGCCTCGCGTACCATGTCGGTGGTCGGCCGGGTATCGAGACCAGGAGGAGCCTCGATCCGACGCCCTCGGAGTTCACCAGCAACAACGCGCATCCCTCAAGGCTAGGGGTTGTCGGAAGGGCTCGGGTGTTGGATCACGGGGCATAATGGGCTGCATGTTGGAGCCCGACCGCGAGATCACCTGCATCGATTGTGGTGGTCGTTGTTTCCTTCTGACACCACCCCGTGAAGACGGGATCTGGTTGTCAGGAGATGTTGTCGCCTATCGGTGCCAGGACTGTCTCGACCGCTGGGATCTCGTACTAGAAGACGACGAAAGCGCCGGCGACCAACCCGACGTCTGAGGCCGCGTCGGCACGAGCTAACGACTCGACTCGTCGCGGATCCGCTGCTTGGTGGCGGCCCAGCCGCAGATCGGACACGTTGACAGGTCATGACGCAGCGCCGGGCAGCACTCGCGCCCGAAGAAGATAATCTGGAGATGACGGGCGTTCCATGTGTTCTCGGCGAACACTGCCTTCAGGTCGCGCTCGGTGCGCACGACCGTGGTGCCATTCGACAGCCCCCAGCGAGCGGCTAAGCGGTGGATGTGGGTGTCGACAGCGAAAGCGGGGATGCCGAACGCCTGTGACATCACCACGCTGGCCGTCTTGTGCCCGACCCCTGCCAACGATTCGAGGAACCGCCAGTCGGGGATCACGTCGCCCCCGGCATCGATTATCTGGTTGGCGGCGGTCCACAGGTTGCGCGCCTTGGTGGGCGCCAAGCCGATCTCCCGGATCATGCCGAGAATCCGGTCGGGGTCGAGCGCCGCCATCTTCTCCGGAGTGTCGGCGACGGCAAACAGGGCGGGCGTGACCTGGTTGACCTTCTTGTCTGTGGTCTGCGCCGAAAGCGCCACGGCGACCAGCAGCGTGTACGGATCGACATGATCGAGTGGTATCGGCGTTTCGGGATACATCTCGTCGAGGATCTCGCCGATCCGGTCGGCCTTGTCCTGTCGCTTCACGCCGCGGACATTACCCGGCAACGCCGAGGACAGGATCAACTCTTGGCGAGGAAGCCTTCGTCTTCTTCGGTGAAGAGTAGGTCGAGTTCGTCGCGCAACACGGGGTGATCCACTAGATCGGGGTCGGCATCGACGATCTCGAACGCCGCTTCACGGGCCAACACGACCAGTTCGCGATCGCGCCGTAGCGAGGCCAGCTTCAGGTCGCTCCTACCCTTCTGGCTGGTCGACATCAGTGTTCCCTCGCCGCGCAGGTCGAGATCGACCTCGGCCAACTCGAAGCCGTCCGTGGATGCCACCAACGCCTCGACCCGAGGATTGCCCTCGTCGTGTTCCTGGGTCACCAGCCAGCACGTCGAGGCGTGCTGGCCGCGTCCGACCCGCCCGCGCAGCTGATGCAACTGGGCGATGCCGAACCGGTCGGCGTCAAGTACCACCATCATCGTCGCATTCGCCACGTCGACGCCGACCTCGATCACCGTGGTCGCCACCAACACGTCGAGTTGACCTGAGCGGAACAGGTCCATCGTGATCTGCTTCTCGGCTGATGACAAGCGCCCGTGCAACAGGCCGATCCGCAGCCCCTTCAACTCGTCGTGCGCAAGCCGTTGAAAGGTCTCCTCAGCCGACGCCACCTCGAGCTTCTCGCTCTCTTCGATCAGCGGGCACACCACATACGCCTGGCGCCCCTCGGCAACCTCGTGGCGCACGTCGGCCCACACCTCGACCTCCAGCAGCGGGCCGTTTGCCCATTTGGTGAGGATCGGGGTCCGACCAGGCGGCATCTCATCGAGCACGCTGACATCGAGATCGCCGTACACCGTCATCGCTGCCGTACGCGGAATCGGCGTTGCGGTCATCACCAAGAGGTCGGGTACATGGCCAGACGATTTGTCACGCAACGCGGCCCGCTGCTCGACCCCGAACCGGTGCTGCTCGTCGACCACGACGGTGCCCAAGCTCGAGAACTCGACACCCTCTTGAATCAGGGCATGAGTACCGATCGCGATGTCGACCATGCCGTCGGCCAGACCAGCGAGCACGTCGCGGCGCTCGGAGCCGGTGACACGGTTGGTGAGCAACTCGACCCGCAACGGACGATCGCCGAACAGGTTCCCCGGATCGGGCACCTTCAAGTCGCCGAGCAATGCCCGAACACCGGTGAAATGCTGTTCAGCCAACACCTCCGTCGGTGCCATCAACGCGCCCTGGTGACCGCCCTGCACCGCCGCCAACAGCATCGACACAGCCACCACCGTCTTGCCGGAACCGACATCGCCTTGCAACAGCCGATGCATCGGGTTCGAGCTGGCGAGATCGTGGTCGATCTCACCGATCACCCTGGTTTGGGCGTCGGTCAGCGGATACGGCAACGCCTCGTGGAAGCGCCGGACCAGCTCGCCATCGACGGTGTGCGACAAACCCTGCGACGAGCGTTCGAGCTCACGCTTACGCAGCACGAGCACCATCTGCACTCGCAGCAGCTCGTCGAAGGCCAAGCGGCGGCGAGCCTGCTCCTTCTCACGAATCGAATCTGGCCCGTGGATCGACGACAGCGCCTCGGATCGACCGATCAGGCCGAGCCGGCTGACTACTTGTTTGGGAACCGGATCAGCGATACCACGGTCGCGACAGCGCCGCAACGCCTCCTCGATCCATCCCGCAAGCTCCCAGGTGTTGAGCTGTGCCTTCTCGCTCTGGGGGTAGATCGGAACGATCTTGCCGGTCCGATCGCCGATCAGATCGACGATCGGATTCGACATCTGAAGCCCGCCGCGGTACGTGTCGGCCTTGCCGAACAAGGCGATCTGCAGGCCCTCCTTGAGCTGGCGCTCGCGCCACGGCTGGTTGAAGAAAACGACTTCCATCCGGCCCGAGCCGTCGCCGACGCTGGCGGTCACCATCGAACGCCGGTTTCGCGTGGTGCGTTTGGCGACCGATCTGACAGCCACCAACACCAGGGCCTCCTGACCGGGGACGAGGTCGGCGATCCGGGCCTCGTTGGTGCGATCGACCCACCGGCGCGGATAGGTGGCGACCAGGTCGAGCACCGTGTCGATCCCGAACGCCGCCAACGAGGCACGCTTCTTCTCGCCGATCCCTTTGAGTTGCCCAACATCCAGGGCGGCAAGGTCGCGCAATGTGATCGGCGGGCGGGAGTTCACGGCCCGGTTCTACTCGACGCCGAAGAGATACGGATAGAGCGGCTGGCCGCCCTTGTGCCGCTCGATTTGCACATCGGCGTGCTCATCGGCCATCCAGCCCTCGATCTGAGCGGTGATGACAGGGTCGGCGTCGCGGCCGGTAATGATCGTGAGTAGCTCGGATTCGTCACCTAGCAGATTGTCGAGCAGATGCGTCGTGGCCCCTAGCACCGAGTCGGCAACCGACACGATGCCCTCACCCTTGACGATGCCCATCCAATCTCCTGCGGTGATTGGCCCGACCTCGCTATTGGAGGATCGAACTGCCTGAGTGACCTCGCCGGTAGCGACCGACTGGATCGCGTCGTTCATCTGGTCGGCGTTCTCGCCGGCATCGGCCTCAGGGTCGTACACGATCAAAGCGGCAAGCGCCTCAAGCATCGTTCGGGTCGGGATGACGACGACCGTCTTCGACGTGAGGCGATTTACCTGATCGGCGACCGGGATGATGTTCTTGTTGTTCGGGAGGATGATGACCTGGTCGGCGTTGACGTGCTCGACAGTATCGAGCAGTTCGGCCGTCGACGGGTTGAGTGTCTGACCGCCGCTGACGATGCCCTGCACCTTCAGATTGGAAAACAGCTCGGCCAGCCCATCGCCGCTGCACACCGCCACAACCGCCGTAGTGACGGGCGGAAGGCCGGCACCTGCCCGACTGGGCACGCCTCCCAATGCGGCCTCGCGGTGGGCGTGCTCGTCGGCGACTTCCTCGAACAGGTCGGTCACCCTGATCTGCTTGGGGCGACCAGCGAGGTCGAGGGCGACCTCGATCGTTGCGCCGATGTCGTTCGAATGGATGTGGCAGTTCCAGATGCCCTCGCCACCGACCACCACGATCGAATCGCCGACCTCGCCCCAGCCCTGCTTGAACTGCTCGATCAGGTGATCCTCGAGATCAAGGAAATACATGACCTCGTAACGCTGCTCGCTGACATCGAGCTGGCCGTCGACTCCCGAGCTGCGATGGGCGACCGCCTCGAACTGCTCTTCGGTGAGCCCGTGGGCGTAGTCATCGACCGAGTCGGGTTGCGGCAGCGGCACACCGTCGATCACGTGCAACGCCGAGTCGAGGAACAACAGGTAGCCCGCACCCCCTGCATCGACCACACCCGCATCTTTGAGGACCGGAAGCAGCTCGGGTGTGTTGTCGAGTGCCCGTTTGCCGGCCGCACGGGCGGCCCGCATGGTGTCGACCAGCGAGGCATCACCAGCAGACGCCGCCTTGGCGGCCTCTGCGCTCTCTCGTACGACCGTTAGGATCGTGCCCTCGATCGGCTTGAGCACGGCCTGATAGGCACCGACCGAGGCAGCAGTGAGCGCGTCGGCGACCTTCTGACCGGTGCCCTCGGCTTGGTGCTTGAGCGTGGACGCCAAGCCGCGCAGGATCTGGCTCAGGATCACGCCACTGTTGCCGCGGGCGCCCATCAGGGAACCATGGCTGATCGCATCACATGTGGCGCCGAGATCGCTTGCATCGACGCCCTCCATCTCGGCCACCACGGCGTCGAGGGTGCGCGCCATATTGGTACCCGTGTCGCCGTCGGGCACCGGGTACACATTGAGCAGGTTCAGACCGCGGGCGTGGTCGCGCACGGTGTCGCGAAATGTCGTGATGACATCACGCAGGGCATGGACGTCGAGCCGTTCGAGCGTGGGCACCGCAACAGCGTAACGCTGGCCCGGGGTGACCATGGCCTTCCACGAAGACGACACCACCCCGCCGTTAGACTCGGGCGTTCCCTTGATGAGAGCTGGGCCCGTATGGACACGACCGAACCAACACCGGACGACAACACAACAGACCAGCCGACCGAACAACAGCCGACCGAACAACAGCCGACGGCCGAACCGTCTGGCTTTGCCGCTCTCGACCTGCGACCCGAGCTGCTGGCTGCTCTGAACGATCTAGGGTATGAAGAGCCGACGCCGATCCAACAGGCGACGATCCCACCGATGATCGCCGGCAGGGATCTGCTCGGCCAAGCCGCAACGGGAACCGGCAAAACCGCCGCCTTCGCGCTCCCGATCCTGCAACAGATCGAGACCCACTCGGGCCGCAGCAAGTCACCGAGCGCAATCGTGTTGGTACCAACCCGCGAACTGGCGATGCAGGTCAGCGAGGCGATCTTCAACTACGGCCGGCACCTCGGAGTCAGGGTCGTGCCGATCTATGGAGGCCAGCCGATTTACCGTCAGCTGCAACAGCTCGATCGTGGTGTGCATGTCGTCGTGGCGACGCCAGGGCGTGCCGTCGACCACATCGGCCGCGGTTCTCTGCCGCTCGACGACGTTCGGATCGTCGTGCTCGATGAGGCCGACGAGATGCTCGACATGGGATTCGCCGACGATCTCGAGGCGATCCTCGGTGCTACTCCCGAAGACCGCCAGACGGTGCTGTTCTCGGCCACATTGCCGTCGCGGATCAACTCGATCGCCCGCAAATACCAGCGCGACCCGGTTCGAATTCAGATCGGCAAGGGCGACTCGAAGCCGGGCACGCAGCTCGTTCGACAAAGTGCCTATGTCGTGCAGCGGGCGC
Source organism: uncultured Ilumatobacter sp. (assembly GCA_937919625.1). Lineage (GTDB taxonomy): Bacteria > Actinomycetota > Acidimicrobiia > Acidimicrobiales > Ilumatobacteraceae > Ilumatobacter. The sequence goes on along the minus strand of CALFRK010000003.1, from coordinate 10,852 downwards.
ACAAGGCCGCCGCCCTTGGCCGCATCCTCGATGTCGAATCGCCAACTGCGACGATCGTGTTCTGCCGCACCCGCGGTGAGGTCGACCAACTGACCGTCACCATGAACGGCCGCGGCTACCGGGCCGAGGCCCTGCACGGCGGGATGGACCAGCAACAGCGCGATCGTGTGATGGCGCGACTGCGCGATGGCACCGCCGAGCTACTGATCGCCACCGACGTCGCAGCCCGCGGGCTCGACATCGACTCACTCACCCACGTGGTCAACTATGACGTCCCTTCAGCACCCGAAAGCTATGTACACCGCATCGGGCGCGTCGGGCGGGCTGGGCGCGAAGGTGTGGCGATCACGCTCGCCGAGCCACGCGAACAACGCCAACTCGGCAACATCGAACGGCTGACCAAGCAACAGATCAGCCTCAAGACCGTGCCAACGGTGGCCGACCTGAAGGCCCAACGCCTCAGCCAAACCGTCGAGTCGATCCGCGAGGCGCTCGAATCCGACGACCTCGATGACTACCAGCAGATCCTCGACGAGCTGGCGGCCGACCACGACCAAGGGCGAATCGCGTTGGCGGCGGCGAAGCTCGCCCACGACGCCGAGCGCGCGGCCGACGATGACACGCTCGACATCCCCGACGCCCGCCGCTACGACAAGGGCAACCAGGGTGGCGGAAACCCGAACAAGAAGGGCCAACGCGGCAAGCCACAGCGAGGCTCCCTCGACGATCGTGGCCGCGACAACAGCGAGCCGACGGCGTACCTGTACGTCTCGATGGGACGCCACGCAGGCATGCGCCCCGGCGACCTGGTCGGAGCGATAGCCAACGAGGTCGGGCTGGAGGGCCGTCAAATCGGTCCGATCCGGATCGCCGACAGCTATAGCGTTGTCGGCGTGCCCGAACGTTCGCTGGCACACGCCATAGCGGTGTTGAACGGCACCACGATCCGCGGCAAACCGACCAAGGTTCGCCAGTACAAGGACTGATCTCGTCCAGAGGTTGTTGGCAGTTGCGCCGCTAGCATGCTGGAGCCGTGTGGACAGGGTTGCTGTCCACGAGCAAAGTCGCAGGAGTGGTAGGCAAATGGCATCGGTTTGTGAAGTGTGTGGCAAGGGCCCCTCGTGGGGCATGTCGGTGTCGCACTCGCACCGTCGCACCAAGCGTCGCTGGAATCCGAACATCCAGCGCGTTCGTGCGTTGGTGAAGGGCGCCCCCAAGCGGCTCAACGTCTGCACCAGTTGCATCAAAGCCGGCAAAATCGTCAAAGCCGGCTGAGCGAGGCCAGCTTGCCTGTGAGCACGCGTTCGGGTAACTCTTTCTGATGTTGAGCCACCTCGTTGGGTCGAGCCGTACGGCTCCCCGCTAACCTCGACACTCATGCAGGGTGTCATCAAGGCTTACGATCCCGTTTCGGCGCTCGGCGTTGTCATGTGCGACACCGATCTGGCCGACTACGACCTCGCAGCCGACGCCCTCGTGGGCTCGATCTTCCGCATGGTCCGCCAGGGCCAGCGGGTCGTGTTCGATCTCGATCAAGCCGGCAGGGCCACCCACCTGCGACTCGGTTCCGAGATCGACATGGGCACGCCCGGCTCGCACTGAGTCGGCCTCAGCCGGGCGCTAATCAGGCGCTGCGAACGTCAACCGGACGTATTTGATCGGTTTTTCAGATGTTCCTACATCTGCACAATCGACAACGCGTCGGGCCATTCGACCCCATCGTTTGTGCTGGACATCGACCACACTGTGAGACAAGGTCGCTTACATCACGCCTACAGGAGGAAAACGATGGCTGGAACAACGTCGAACGCTCGGTTGATCGCATGGGTGGGTGAGTGGGCGGAGATCACGCAGCCCGACACGGTCTATTGGTGCGATGGCAGCGCCGATGAGTACCAGCGGCTGTGCGGCGAGCTCGTCACGGCGGGCATTTTTACCAAGCTCGACGAGGCCAAGCGGCCCAACAGTTACTGGGCGCATTCCGACCCGAAAGACGTCGCACGTGTCGAAGATCGCACATTCATCTGTTCAGCGACCGCCGAAGAGGCCGGCCCGAACAACAACTGGCGCGACCCCGACGAGATGCGTGCCGAGCTGAAGGCGCTGTACACAGGTTCGATGAAGGGCCGCACGATGTACGTCGTGCCGTTCTCGATGGGTCCGCTCGGTTCGCCGATCGCCCACATCGGTGTCGAGCTCACCGACTCGGCCTATGTCGCTACCAACATGCGGATCATGACACGGATGGGCCAGGGGGCCCTCGACGTGCTCGGCGACAATGGCGAATTCGTGCCGTGTATTCACTCGGTCGGCGCCCCGCTCGACGAGGGCGAGGCAGATGTTGCGTGGCCGTGCAACGCCGACAACAAGTACATCGTGCACTTCCCCCAAACCCGAGAGATCTGGTCATACGGCTCGGGCTACGGTGGCAACGCTCTGCTCGGCAAGAAGTGCTTCGCGCTGCGGATCGCTTCGGTGATGGCACGCGACGATGGCTGGCTGGCCGAGCACATGTTGATCCTTAAACTCACCAACCCCGAGGGCGAGTCCAAGTACATTGCCGGTGCCTTCCCATCTGCGTGCGGGAAGACCAATCTGGCGATGCTGGTGCCGACGATCCCGGGCTGGAAGGCAGAGACGATCGGCGACGACATCTGCTGGATGAAGTTCGGCGAAGACGGTCGTCTCTACGCGATCAACCCCGAGGCGGGGTTCTTTGGCGTTGCACCAGGCACAAGCCATGCCACCAACCACAACGCGATGGAGACGCTCTACGCCAACTCCATCTACACGAATACCGCGCTCACCGAAGATGGTGACGTCTGGTGGGAAGAGATGACCACCCAGCCGCCGGCAAAGGCAACTGACTGGCGCGGCAATCCGTGGACGCCAGAGATCGAAACGCCGGCGGCACACCCGAATGCACGCTTCACTGCGCCCGCGTCGCAGTGCCCGTCGATCGGCGACGAGTGGGAGGACCCGGCCGGCGTGCCGATTTCGGCGATCCTGTTCGGTGGCCGCCGCCGCACCACGGTGCCGTTGGTGACCGAGGCATTCGACTGGGAGCACGGCGTGTTCCTCGGTTCGATCATGGCGTCGGAGACCACCGCCGCTCAGCAAGGCGCAGCAGGCGTTCTGCGCTTCGACCCGATGGCCATGCTGCCGTTCTGCGGTTATGACTACGCCGACTACTTCGCCCACTGGCTCACGATCGGCAAGGCCACCGATCCGGCCAATCTCCCCAAGATCTTCTTCGTCAACTGGTTCCGGCGCGGCGACGATGGTCGATACATGTGGCCAGGATTCGGTGAGAACAGCCGAGTCCTGAAGTGGGTGTTCGAGCGGGTTAACGGCGACTCCGAGGCGATCGATACCCCGATCGGCCGCCTGCCCACAAAGGCGGCCCTCGACACCGACGGACTAGATATCGACCAGGCCGATCTCGACGCGATTCTCACGATCGAGTCCGATGGTTGGAAGGCTGCTATCCCCCAAATCCGCGAGCACTACGCCAAGTTCGGCGACAAGCTCCCGGCTCAACTGCGGATGGCCGTCGACACGCTCGAAGCCAACCTCGCCTAAGTTCGGTAGCAAGCTTGGGTGGACGGTTGAACAATCCTCCACCGGTTTGGCCATAAATCAAGGCCGGAGCGACCCATGCCCTGCGCCCTCACAACGAACTCCTCACGCGAGGCAGCTCACACCAGGTACAAATTTCGCAAGCCGAGACCCATGATGAATAGGCCACCGAATCCGTACAGCAAAAGCTCTTTGCCCTTCATAAAGGGGCTCGTGCGGTAGCTGTACAGAATCGCGACGGCAACGATCGCGGAGAAGCCGTACAGGGCGTGCATGTCATTGAGCACGACACCGTCGCGTTTGGACAACACCGCTCCTGCCACGGCCTGAACGAAGATCGTCAGTTGGGCAACGATCACTCCGACCCACATCGGTCGACCGCGCAGCGCCGAGAACCGATATGCCACCAGACACCAGACGCCCATCGCGGCGTTGAAGCTGATCAGCAGCCAGGCATTGACCTCATGGAGTTCGCGCACGTCGACGAGTCTTGTCTATTCGGCGCAACCGTAGCCACCAAAGATGACTGTGACGATGTCGTCACCGGAAGTGCCGGTCAGCAAGCCCCGGAAGTTGTCGCTTACATAGAAGTTGGGCGGGATGTTGAGATCGTTCTCGCCCTCGTTGACGCCGGCCTCGGGGAACTCGGCCAGAAGATCGACGACGCGGCTTCCGAGCGTCATGGCGCCTGGCGTGCGTAGGCCGATCGGCTGGTCGCCGATCTCGCCGACCAGGCCGTACTCCCAGCCGATGAAATGGAGTCGGCCGTTGGCATAGCTGGAAAGGTCGCTGAAGATCAGCGACAACACGCCCCAATCAATTTTCCGGGCAACCGTGGCGGGGCTGCAGTCACCAAACGTGTACGGATCAACCCATCCCGTATCGGCCGTGTTGCCACCCAAGATCGATGTGACATAGTCGATCACACCGTCGGGAGCAGCGCCGAATCGAGCCAACCCGATCCCGTCACCGCGCAACAACAACTCTTGAATCGCCGGTGCCTCGGTTGTGGTGGTGACCGCCGGCAAAGTGGTCGTTGTTGTGGTTTCATCCGGCAGGGTCGGGTTGACATCGACGGGCTGGGTCGTCGGCACAATCGGCGCCGAGGTCGGTGCGCTCGTTTGGGACGGAGCCACCGTGAAGACGGGGACCGTGACCACCGGCGTGCTGTCTTCGCCGCTGGCGCAAGCGGCCGCGATCAGAACCGCCACGATCCCGAGCGCCAGGATTCGACGGCGGCGACCGAAATGAGGGGACCCGAACATGGCTGTCATTGTGGTCGACGATGTCAGGTTTTGCTCGGATTTGGTGGTCACCCCGACGCTCGAGCTGCCGATCAGCGGATCAACGTGTCGGGCTCGCGGCCGCTCCCGCCCAGGCGCACAATGGGGCTCATTCGAACATCCACCCCATCTTCAAGCCGACAGGCTGTCCGTGCTCGATGAACCATTCGTGTCCGAACGCCTGAGCAAAGATTTCGGGCGGCATCTGAAGAAAGAAGCTGGAGTCGGAGATCTGGCTGCGGTGAGAGGCGATCGCCGCCCGCTTGGACTCGGCGTAGTCGGCGACGTCGACGCCCAACGTCAGCTCGGCTTCCGGCGTGCCCATCGGATTTCCGTCGTCCATCGGGCCGTCGGGATTGAACTCTTCGCCGTCGCCGCGCTCTGGTCCGGCGCCGTCGAAACCCATCTCCTTGGCCATCGAGATCATGCGTCGCATCGAGTCGCGATTCATCGTCGACTCGAGCACTCGAAGGTTCGGAAGGTCGGCTCGCACCAACTGCTCGGCCCGGCACCCGACCTTGTGGACCTGAATGTGATCGGGATGCCCGTAGCCGCCGTGCCAGTCATAGATCGTGAACACGTCGGCCTGCTCATCGCGGAGCAGGTCGGTCAGCCCGTGCGCCACCGCGTCGAGGTCTGCCTGGCAGAACGCCTCGTGATGATTGTTTTGTTCCCACCCGGTCATTCCAGAGTCGGTGTAGTCGAGGAACTCGACCCGATCGATCCCGAGCGCCGCAGCTGACGCCATCGTCTCGGCCCGACGGCGGTCCTGCAACGTTTCCCCCTCGACCAGGTCGTCGGGCACCTCACCGTGTGCTCCATCGGTTGCCACGACCAGGACGACGCGGTGCCCTTCTGCATGGGCGCGAGCCATCGAACCACCGGTGGCAATCGCCTCGTCATCAGGATGTGCGTGCAGACAAACGAGCGTTCCCATCAGGCTTGTCTAGCGGCGCCGCTGTGAATCAGCGCAGCAATGCGGTCGGCGGCGATGCCCCAGTCGCCCAGCACCTCTGCCGTGTGTTGGCCGTCATGCGCGGGGAGGCGATCAATCGTGGGTTCGGTACGGCTGAAACGAGGAGCCGGCGCTGGTTGCGTGAGCCCGGCAATCTCGACAAACGTGCCGCGCTCGACATTGTGAGGGTGAACCGCTGCCTCGTCCATTCGCAGCACGGGCGCAAAGCAAACGTCGGTGTGTTCCATAATTTGGCACCACTCGGCGCGCGACCTCGACCGGAACACCTGGGTCAGGCGGACCTTGAGATGCGGCCATTGGGCACGGTTCATCTGTTGTGCGAACTCGTCGTCGCTGTCGAGCCCCGTGAGCCGCATCAGTTCGGCGTAAAACTGTGGCTCGATCGACCCGATCGACACATACTCTCCATCCGAACACTCGTAGACGTCGTAGAAGTGGGCACCGGTGTCGAGCAAATTCTCACCGCGCTTATGGATGTCGTGAACTCCCATCTGGCTCATTGCCCAGAACATGGTCATCAAGGTCGCCGTGCCATCGACCATGGCGGTGTCGACCACCTGCCCCTGACCGCTGCGCTGTGCCTCGAGCAGGGCGCACACCACACCGAAGGCAAGGAACATTCCGCCGCCGCCGAAATCGCCGACCATGTTCATCGGCGGTGTTGGAGGCTGGCCGACTCGCCCATAGTGGGCCAGCGCCCCGGCCAGGGCGATGTAGTTGATGTCGTGGCCAGCCGCCGTTGAATACGGGCCTTCCTGGCCCCATCCCGTCATCCGCCCGAAAACAAGCTTCGGGTTGCGCCCGAGGCAGACCTCTGGTCCGATGCCGAGCCGCTCCATCACGCCCGGTCGAAAACCCTCGATCAAGGCGTCGGCTTGCCCAACCAGATCGAGCAACGTGGCGACACCGTCGGGGTGTTTGAGGTCGAGCGCGATGTTGCGACGTCCGCGCCGCAGAATGTCGGGATGTGGTGTGTCGGGTGCCGGGCCGCGCACTGTGCCGGCACGCTCTACACGGATCACCTCTGCTCCCATGTCGCTCAACAGCATCGCCGCGAACGGACCTGGTCCGATGCCGGCCAACTCGATCACCCGGTAGCCAGTTAGCGGCCCACTCACGAGGCCACCGCCGCATCGTTGGCGGCCGCGATCCGGTGGTGGGCCGGCAGCAGCGATGTGTGGTCAGCAGAACCGAGGGTGTCGTATTCGAACTCGATACCCGAGCTCGATGCAGCAGTCGTCATCCCTCGAGTGTGACACGCTGGAGGGGTGGGCCGACCAGTCGGCGACCGATCCGTCAGCCGCCAAACAATCTTGCCTTTTCGGCGTCGAACTCGTCACGACTGATCGTGCCGCGTTCGAGCAGGCCCTCGAGCTTTTCGAGCTGCGAAGCGACGTCGCTGCCCGCTGACTGACCGCCGAACCGACGCGACTCGTTGACCTCCATCTGGGAGTGGATCAGGTTCTGCACGCGCTCGGGACGACGGATGTCACTGAAGCGCTGTTGGCCATCCTCGCCGCCCGATTCGATCAACAGGTCGCCGGCACCGAGCATGCGCTCGAAGATCGACTGATTGAACAACACATTGTTGACGCGCTCGAGCGGGATCTCGATGCCACTTTTGGCCAACACACCACTACGAAATATCAACCGGTCGCTGGTGATTACGAAGTTGGTCGTCGCCCATTTCATGTAACGCACGATCAGCCACAGCGCACACAGGATGATCAGGATGATCGCCGCCCAGGTGAGTGCCCGCTCGACATCGTCCTCAAGGACGACACGAACAAGAACGCCGAGCACGATCGAACCGACCAATGCCAGCACCGGTTCGGCGAAGTACCACCAGTGCGGATGCAGGTCGAGCGCAACCGTCTCGTAGTCGTTGAGAAGTTTCTTCGGATACGGCATGACACGAACAGTACCGTTACGGCGATGGCAGACGAGTTGTTGACCCCCGATCTGCTGTTGGCCGATCTTGACGCCGATCAGCGGCGAGCGGTTACGACCGAATCACAACTGGTGGCGGTCGTCGCCGGTGCCGGCTCGGGCAAGACTCGCGTGCTAACCCGCCGCGTCGCTTACCGCATCGCCACCGGCACCGCCGATGGCGCACACACGGTTGTACTCACATTCACCCGCGAGGCCGCCGGCGAGCTGCGTCGGCGACTGCCTCGGCTCGGATTGACCGAACGGATCGCCGCCGGCACATTTCACTCGATCGCCCAACAGCTGTTGCGTCAGCGCTGGATCGACCTCGATCAGCAACCCAAGATGATCGTCAGCGACCGTCGACGGTTGGTCGCCGAACTGATGGGGCGCCAACATCTCGACGAACTCGTCAACGAGATGGACTGGGCGACCGCCAGGGGCATCACCGCCGACCAGTACGAAGGTGCTGCCCGCCTGGTGGCTCGCCGTTCTGCCGTCACGGGCGCACGTGTCGCCGAGGCGCTCGCCAACTACCGAGTGGAGAAGCACAAACGTGGCGTGGTCGATCTCGACGACCTGCTGAGCAGCACGATCGAGGCCATCGAGAGTGACCCCGAGTTCGCCGCCAGCGTGCGCTGGCGGTACCGGCACGTGTTGGTCGACGAAGCCCAGGACCTCAACCCACTCCAGCACCGGTTGGTCGATCTGTTCCGCGACGGCCGCAACGACCTGTTCTTGGTCGGCGACCCAGCGCAAGCGATCTACGGGTTCAACGGGTCGGATCCGACGCTGTTGCTGGAAGTCTCCGATCGGTTTCCCGGGATCGAAATCGTGCGGCTTCCAGTCAACCATCGCTGCACGCCCCAGATCGTCGAGGCGGCGGCCTATTCGCTTCATACCGACGGCCAACCGACCGACGTCGTATCGGCCCGCCCTGACGGTCGCAGCGTCGCCACGGTCTCACACGCCGATGAAAAGGCGGAGGCCACTTGGGTTGCGCAGCAGATCGCACGGCTCGATCCAACGCTGGTCCGTTCCGCCCAGGTTGCAGTGTTGGCACGCACACACGCAGTATTGGAAACGGCCAGAGCGGCGCTCGTCGAGGCCGGTGTTGCCGTACGGCGACTCGTCGACGGGCCCGGATCACCATTTACGCCGATCCTTGCCGAGGCCTACCGTATTCGCGAACCCAATCGGATGCGCCAATGGGCACGCGATCAGTTCGACCTGATCGATGGTGAGGGTGATCCGCGAGGAGAAGTCGCCGAAGCGACCCTCGAGTTCCTGCGTGAGCAGCCGACCGGCGACGGGACGGCATTTCGAACCTGGGTCACCACCAGCGATCCGTTCGGACGCGATCTGCCCGGCGTCGACGTGCTCACATTTCACGGGGCCAAGGGCCGCGAGTGGCACACCGTTCATCTGATCGGGTGCGAGACCAGCCTGGTGCCACACCGATCGGCAACCACCAATGCAGCGCGGGCCGAGGAGGCCCGGTTGTTGTACGTGGCGCTGACCCGGGCCACCGACTCCCTCACTGTCAATTGGGCAGGGCGGCGTGGCGGCTACCAGCGCAAGCTCACGCCATTGCTCAGCGGGTTCGTCAGCGAGACACCCAAGACAATGGGGCCGCCTACCGAGCTGGTAACGGTGAAGCGCGGCGGCAGGCAGGCCACGCTGGAACGACTACGCGAATGGCGATCCGGCGTGGCGCGAGCCGGCGGGATCCTTCCGAGTGCGGTCGTAACCGACCACGTCTTGGCGAAGATCGCCGAGCATCGGCCGTCGACGCCCGGCGAGCTGAATCGCGTCACCGGAGTCGGGGCGATCACGGCCGGACGGTTGTTCGAAGGCATCTCAGAAGCGCTCGCCGCGGGCTGACGGCCCTGTCGCTGATCGGTTGGTGTCGCCGATCAGTTGGTGAGGTCGACCATCACAGGTGTGTGATCGCTGGGCGACTTGCCCTTGCGGGCGTTGCGATCGATGGCGCTCCACTCACATCGTTGGGCAACGGAGGCCGAGCCGAGCACAAGATCGATGCGCATCCCGCGGCCCTGATGGAAGTCGCCACCGCGGTAGTCCCACCACGAATACACCGAGTCGGCGTCGGGATGGACCCGGCGAAACAAGTCGGTGAGGCCCCACTTTTCGAGAGCGGCCAGACGATCGCGTTCGGCCTGCGTAACATGCGTCGCGTTCTGGAATTTGCGCATGTCATGCACGTCGCGGTCTTCTGGAGCGATGTTGAAGTCTCCGGTGACGATCACGTCTGCGTCAGGAGAGGTATCGCGTCCAAGGTGTTCGACGAGCCGGTCGAGCCAGCTCAGCTTGTACGTGTAGTGGTCGTCATCGAGGCTGCGTCCGTTCGGCACGTAGCAACACGAGATCCGCACACCGCCGCAGGTGGCAGTAATAATGCGGGCGTCGGGATCGGGCTCGATCCCGACGGAGAAGTTGGTGACTACATCGTCAATGCCGACCCTTGACAGGATCGCCACACCATTCCACTGGCCCTGGCCGTAGTGAGCCGATTCGTAACCGAGCGCCTCGAATGTGAGCGCTGGAAAGGCATCGTTCGCCAGCTTCGTCTCTTGGATGCACAGCACCTCGGGTTGAACCTCTGTGATCCATTCCTCGACCCGCTCGAGGCGCGCCCGCAACGAGTTGACGTTCCAGGTGACGACACGCATCAAGCCCCTGCCCTCTTGGCGGGCGCCTTCTTCGTGGCAGATTTCTTGGCGGCCGTCTTGTTGGCAGCCGTCTTGTTGGCTGGCGCCTTGTGCGCCACGGTGTTCTTGGCAGGCGGCTTCTTCGTCGCCGTGCTCTTGGCAGGCGGCTTCTTCGTCGCCGCACGCTTGGCAGGCGGCTTCTTGGCAGGAACCCTCTCAGCCGCAACTTTCTTCGCACCAATCTTCTTGACCGGGGCCGCTTCGCGCGCCGGGTGCGGCGCCACCGCGGTCTCGGGTGCCACCACCTTTCTGGTGGGCGCCCGCTTGGCGACTGCCTTCTTGGTTGCTGCCGTCTTGGTTGCTGCCTTCTTGGTTGCTGCCGTCTTGGTTGCTGCCGTCTTGGTTGCTGCCGT
>CALFRK010000002.1 GCA_937919625.1 uncultured Ilumatobacter sp. | reverse complement strand
CGGCGACGAGTTCGTCGAGGACGAGGGTGGGGACCATCGATGCTTCGTCAACGATCACCACCCCACCTGACGGGAGGTCGACTCGGCCGATCCGCCACGACGCGATCGTGTGCGCCGCCATGCCGGTCTCTTCGGTGACGACCCGCGCTGCGGCGGCCGACAGACACAACACCGTCACGTCGCGTGCCGCGTACTCGACTGATCGGCCGACGGCTTGGAGTATCGTCGTCTTCCCGGCGCCGGTCGGACCGATGATCGTGGTGACGCGTCGTCGGCCTTCGGTGATTGCGCGGACAGCCTGGATCTGACTTGAGACGGGTCAGCGGAACCGTGCCGAGGGCTGGCCTGAGGTTGAGATCGATGAAGCCCCGAGTCTCGACCACCGTCTTCGGCGAGAAGTCCTGCGGCGCCTGATCGAACCATGCGTCAAGCAGCTCGGCCACCGCTGTGTTCGTACGGGACAGCTTTCCGCGTTGGGCGTCTGCGGCGAGTTCGACAAGCGCCCGCTCACCGTCACGCTTGCCGCCGCGAATGCTCCCGGTGGCGTAACGCTTCTTCCCGGTGACGGCGTCGACGCCGACATACACCCGAAGCTCCCAGGCGTCGCCTCGCTTGCGGATGTGCCCCGTCATGACACCTCCCATACACCAAAAGAGCAGCAAGGAGTAGCAGACGCATCCGGAAATGGAAAGAGACCCTCTTACGAGGGCCTCTGACCTGGTGTTTTCTTCGTAGCCCGTACGGGGTTCGAACCCGTGCCGCCACCTTGAGAGGGTGGTGTCCTAGGCCACTAGACGAACGGGCCAAGCTGCGTCCCCGACGTTACCGCCAGGGGTTATGTAACCGGACGAAGCCGGTGGTTGGGGTGCAAGGAATCGAACCTTGAATAACAGAACCAGAAACTGCCGTGTTGCCAATTACACCACACCCCAATGGGCGACGACGCAGTGTATCGCCGGGCCAGGGCCTGCCCACCCCCTCGAACGCAGCCCGGTCGCAGCCCAAACGGCATGCCAGAAACCGTGCCAGCGATCTCAGCCGGTGAGCTCGCTCAGACGCTCGAAACCGACGATTCGACCGACAGAGATGCCGGCCGCCTCGGTCACCTGGCGACGCAGCGACGTCCAGCCGGTGACCACACTATTGGGCGTCGACGAAACGTGGGCCTTCAAACCCACCTCCTCGGCGGTCAGCTTCGATCTAAAGGCGTGGTACGGATCGGTGACCACGACCACCTCCACCCGATCGCCAGCACCCAGATCGGCGTCCTCCAAGATTCTCGCCACCGCATCCAACGACTCGAAGGTAGTGGTGCCCTGGTCCTCCATCAGGATCACGTCGGCGGGCACGCCACGATCGACCAGATAGATCTGCGACGCTTCGGCTTCGGTGAACCGGTCTCCAGGCTGCTTGCCGCCGGTCACCACGACAGCGGGGGCCACATCGTCGTTCCACAACGTGACGACATGATCGAGCCGAGCCGCCAACTGTGGCGACGGGCGGCCGTCGTATTGGGCGACTCCGAGCACAACGATCGCGTCAACCTGCGTAGAAGTGTGCGACCGGGCGGTCGACATCACCTGAATCAGCGTGACGCCGTAGTACACGAACAACACCATGAAGACACCGATCAACACGCGGTTCCACGATGGGCCGATTCGCCACCAGGGCGTCTCGGCGTGAACGACCTGCTCGGCAGACGAGCGATCGACAACATCGTCCAGCGGCTGCAAACTCAGCTCGTCACCGAAACGATCGTCACCCATATCGCCTCGTCATCCGCCCAACCGATTCAACGCTGCATGGAGCCGACGCAGTGATTCATCGCGTCCCATCACCTCGAGCGCTTCGAACAGTGGCGGCCCGACCGAACGGCCCGTCACTGCCACCCTGGTCGCCGCCGACGCTTTACCGAGCTTGACCTCGAACCGCTCCATCAGCTCTTCCATCACGGCCTTCAGCGTGGCATGGTCCCAGTCACACACTACGTACGCTTCGGCGACGTGACGCAGCAGCGGCAGGGCATAGTCGGGAGCAAACGCCTTGTCCCACGATGCGTCGTCGATCTCGGGATCGGAGGCGTACATGAAGTCAACCGCGTCAGGCGCCTCGGCCAGAGTCTTCAAACGCTCGCGAATGAACGGCACCATCGAGCGAAACGGTTCAGGGCCCCACGACTCGGGCAGCCACGGCAGGCAGGCGTCGCCCAAATCATCGTTGTTCATCATGCGGATGTAGGCACCGTTGAACGCACCCAGCTTCTTGATGTCGAAAAAGGCCGGCGACAGGTTTACATCCTCCAGTCGGAACGCCTGCTCCATCACCGACCACGGCTGGATCTCCTGCTCGCCCGGCGACCAACCGAGCGTCATCAGATAGTTGACCATCGCGTCGGCGAGATAGCCCTCGTCGCGGTACTGCTCGAGCGCCACCTTGTCACGCCGCTTCGACAGCTTCTTGCGTTGTTCGTTCACGAGCACCGGCACATGGGCCCACACAGGCGGCGCGTGGCCCAGGGCCTGCCAGATCAGCTGCTGCTTGGGTGTGTTCGGCAAATGTTCCTCGGCCCGCACAACATTGGTGATGCCCATCGACATGTCGTCGACCACGTTGGCCAACAGGAACACCGGTGTGCCATTGCTGCGCACCAACACAAAATCCTCGATCACCGAGTTGTCGAACTCGACCTCGCCGCGAACCTGGTCGCGCACGACCGTCGCTCCGTCAGGAACCCGAAATCGCAGCACCCGACCGGCACCAGGCCCGAGGCCGAGATCGCGAGACCAGCCGGCATACCCCGTCACGCCCTCGGCCTTCGCCAATGTTTGAATCTCGTCGGGGGTCATCTCGCAGTAGTAGGCGTGTCCGCCCTCGTACAGCCGCTGGGCGGCGGCCAGATGAGCATCGGCGTACGCGCTCTGGAACAGCGGGCCCTCAAAGTGCGGGTCATCAGCCGAAATTCCGATCCACGCCAGCGAATCGATGATGCCCTGCGTCCACTCGGGCTTGTTGCGGGCCTCATCGGTATCTTCGATCCGCAGCACGAAGGTGCCTCCGGTCGAGCGGGCAAGCGCCCAGTTGAACAACGCCGTACGAGCACCGCCGACATGGAAGAAGCCGGTCGGCGACGGAGCGAATCGATAGCGAGGAGGAGTCGACATGACGCTTCCGACGCTACCGCTCGAGATCGCCGCCACGGTGTCGCTCAGGCGTGGCGCACCGATGTCAGCGCCAGGTTGCGGAGCTGGCGCAACGCCACCGAGAGATTGGTGACATCGAATGACTCAGCCCGCCTGATCTCCATCAACAGCGAGGTCGCCCGCTCGACAGCACGTTCGTTGGCGCCCAACCACGAGCCGACAGAACCGTCACCTGCCTCGATCACATTTCCGGTCAGCTCGGCCAGCGCCGTCAGCAAGTCGTCGCGCAACGCCCCCCTGGCCTGGGTTTGCCAACGATCCGAGCGCGGCAGCGCCCCGACCGCATCCCACAGCCACATCAGCTCGAACCGATCGAACAGCTCCCAGTAGGCAGCGGCCGCCTCGACGGGATCGGTGCCATCTCGATCCGCCAGTTCGATCACATCGAACGTGGTGTGAAGCAGTGGCCACACCGCCGACCGCTCGGCCAACTCCTGAGGAACACCGCGCTTGACGCGCTGTTTGACCAGCGAGGTCATCGCACGCCGCATCGGGCCCTTCAGACATCCACCGAGTTCGAGCGCCAATCTCTGTACCGGCTCGCGAAAACGGGCGACCTCCTCGTCGATGTCGACGGGTGGTCGCCGGTGGCGCAGGAACCACAGCGAGCAGCGCTCGGCGGTGCGCCGACAGTCGAGCAATACGTCGAGCCGATCGTCGAGAGCGAGACCATCGAGATCGCCGATCTCTTTCCACCAGTCCGGAAAACCCAATACCTCGCGAGCAACCAGCCAAGCCCTGCCCACGTCGGCGACGGAGGCACCCGTGTCCTCGGTCATGCGGTTGTCGTAGGAGATACCCGACAGGTTGACCATTTGATTCACGAGCTGCGTCGCGGCGATCTCGCGACGAAGGCGGTGGCGACCGATGTACTCGCGGTACACCTCGCGCAGCGGCGTCGGGAAATACGAGACAAGATCGTTCTGCAGCACAGGAACATCAGGCAGATCTGTGGCGAGGATCTCGCTGATGTTGGCGTTCTTGGTGTAGGCGATCATCACGGCGAACTCGGGCGCACGGAGACCCGATCCGTTCGCCTGCCGTTCGGCGATCTGTTTGTCGGTCGGCAGGAACTCGAGTGCACGGTCGAGCCAGCCCTCCCTCTCGAGCAGATCGAGATACCGGGCGTGCACGTTCACCATCGCCAGGCCCTGGGTGCGGGCAATCAACAACGCCAGAGTTTGGGCACGATTGTTATCGAGCACGAGCTCGCCGACCTCGTCGGTCATCTCCTCCAGGAGCTTGTTGCGTTGTTTGAGGGTCATCTCGCCGTCTGCTACCACGGCCCCCAACAGGATCTTGATATTGACCTCGTGGTCGCTGCAGTCGACACCGGCGCTGTTGTCGATGGCGTCGGTGTAGATCAGTCCACCGCCGATCGCATATTCGACGCGACCGAGCTGTGTAACCCCCAGGTTGCCGCCCTCACCGACCATCCGACAGCGCAACTCAGCGGCGTCGACCCGCACGGCATCGCTGGCTCGGTCACCGACCTGGGCGTCGGTCTCGGTCGATGCCTTGATGTAGGTACCGATGCCGCCGTTCCACAGCAGGTCGACGGGGGCACGCAGCACCGCCCGAATCAGCTCGTTGGGTGTCAGCCGCGATTCGACGATCCCCAGCGCCACCTGCATCTGCGGACTGATTTCGATCGACTTAGAAGTTCGTGGGAAAACGCCTCCACCCACCGAAATCAGTGATCTGTCGTACTCGGCCCACGATGAGCGCGGCGTCTCGAACAGGCGCAGACGTTCGTCGTACGAGCAAGTCGGATCGGGGTCCGGGTCAATGAAAACGTGCCGGTGATCGAACGCCGCCACCAGCTTCAGGTGCTTCGAACGCAACATACCGTTGCCGAACACATCGCCCGACATGTCACCGATGCCGACGACCGTCAGCTCGTCAGTGTCGGCATTCTTGCCGAGCACGGTGGCGTGATTACGAACGCTCTCCCAGGCACCTCGCGCCGTGATCGCCATCACCTTGTGGTCGTAGCCGGCACTGCCACCTGAGGCAAATGCGTCACCCAACCAGAAGCCATATTCGGCCGCCACCTCATTGGCGGTGTCGCTGAACGTAGCCGTGCCCTTGTCGGCGGCAACAACGAGATACGCGTCGTCGCCGTCATAACGAACGGTTCGATCGGGATGCACGATCTCGCCGTCGACCACATTGTCGGTCAGGTCGAGCAGGCCACGAACGAACATTCGGTAGCACTCGATGACCTCTTCGCGGTTCTCGGCAGGGGTCGGCTTGGGCCGTTTGACCACAAAACCGCCCTTGGCGCCAACCGGCACGATCACCGCATTCTTCACCATTTGGGCCTTTACCAGGCCGAGCACCTCGGTGCGATAGTCCTCGGGCCGGTCACTCCATCGAAGGCCACCGCGGGCGATCGCTCCGCCGCGCAAGTGAACACCCTCGACACGTGAGGAGCACACGAAGATCTCGTTGGCCGGCCGCGGTTCTGGAAGGTCGGGCACCATCGATGGGTCGAACTTGAATGCCATCGTCGGCGTGCCCCGATACGCAGATGTGCGCACCGTCGCCTCGACGAGCGCGAGGAACGTGCGACCGATCCGGTCGTCGTCGAGCGAAGGCACATCGTCGAGGGCGGCCCGCACGGCTGACTTGGTGGCCTCGACGATCACGACCCGTTCGGTCTCGTCAAGATCGGGATCGAAGCGGGCCTCGAACAGATCGACGAGCAGCCGAACAAGGTGAGGCAGGCGGGCCAGCGAGCTCTCGACATAACTTTGACTGAACGTGAATCCGGTCTGATGGGCATACTTGGCAAAGCAACGCAGCACGTTCACCTGGGAGGCGGTGAGTCCGGCGAGCAGGATCAGGCGGTTGAACCCGTCGGGTTCAATCGTTCCAGCCAACAGACCCTCGAGTGCGCTGCGCACCTCTGTATGACGCAGGTTGCCGATCTGAACGCCGTCCGGCACACGAACACCGATGTCGTACACGAAGCACTCGATGCCGTTTATCACGAATCGATACGCGTGCTCATCGAGCGCCCGCAGACCGAGGTGCCCCAATAACGGCAACAAGTCAGATAGGGCGATCGGTTCAGCCTTGTTGTAGACGCGCATCCGCCACACGCCATCTGCATCATCGATCGTGCGAGTAAAGGCCGCCAGCGTCGGACGCTCGTCTGAGAACAACCGGTCGAGACGGGCAAAATCACCGACCGCTGTCGGGGGATCGACACTGGTGCGATACCCGTCGGGCGCCGCCGACCCGATCCGCTTCAGCAATGATGCCCCCCGCGACTCGCCGAACTCGTGGCGTGCCGCCTCGGCAACACGATCGATCCACGCCGTGGTGCAGGTGTCGATGACATCGGACAGATCGTCGAGATCAGGCAACGATTCGCCGCGGTCGACCGAGAACGCGATGCGAGCCAGATTGCCAGACCCGATCAACGACTCGAGATCGCGGGTTGGCGAGTCGTACGCATCCCCCACGATCTCGGCGACTCGCTCGGGCAGCTGGGCGTTGAACCGGCTCTTTGGTAGGAACACCAGCATCGTCGACGAGCGGCCAACCGGCTCGGGAACATCGAAGACCCTCACAATCTGTCGTTCCTGCAGGCTGACGACATCGATTACCAGGTGCGCCAGGCGATCGGCGTTGAGCTCGAACACCAGGTCGCGGGGCAACGTCTCGAGCACGTTGCGCATCGATCGGCCAGTGTGCGTCTCTGCGCCATCGTGGGCGAGACCCAGCACCGACTGGGCGCGTGCCCCGACCGAGGGAATCGCCAGCACACTTTGGCGATACGCAGTCGACGCGAGCAGACCGACGAAACGTTCGGCGATCGGCTGCCCGTGGTCGTCGGACACGAGCACCGTGACGACGGTCAGGCGGGCAGCTCGGTGGATCGAGGAGATCTGACTCGACCGGGCAACCGTCACAACCTCGCCATCGGGGTCGATGTCGGGGTCGACCTCGCAGTGCCCCGACAACACACCCAGTTGCGATTCGCTGCGGCACTCGGGTCCGTCGGGTCCGAGGTCGTAGGTAGCCGCCCCGAGGAACACGAAGTGGTCTTGCGCTAGCCACGCGAGAAGCGGGTCAAGTTGAGTGCGGGCAACCATGCGCTGACGCATCGGCCCGAAGTCGGCGACCACCTGGTGCACCGTTGCGATCGCGGCGGTCAGGTCCGCCCGCAACTGCTCGGCTCGTTCGACGTCGCATCGGTCGATCTCGACCTGTGTCCAGGCTTCGACGGGCCCGCCGTGGAACTCGCCACCGATCGCGATCTTCCGCAGATCACCAGCAGGATCGCGGTCGACGCGCAGCATCGGGTGCACCAAAAGGTTTGTCGCGATCTGGTGCCGCTCGAGCACGATTCGAACCGTGTCGACCAGGAACGGTGCGTCGTCGGTGACAACCAGAACCACCGAACGGTCCGAGTGCCAACCGTCGCGGTCGCGATCGGGTGCCAACACCTCAACAAATGTCTCGCCGGGTTGCCGCCGGCGACCCAACGCGAGATGGGTCAAGGCAACGGCATATAGGTCGTCTTCGCGTCGATCGTCGATGTCGAACTCGGGAAGCTCGCCGTAGTAGACGGGCAGGAACGCCGCAAGAACCTCGTCGTCGGGTCGTCGATCGAGGGCGAGTTGTGCGACTCGGCGAATCACCGTCGATTGCTCATCACCGTGCGGTTCGTGCTCGCCCATGTGGCCTCCCAGGCCTGTTCTGTGTGCTCGGCCGTGATCACGTCGTTGTGATCTAGATCGACCGGGCACCAACTCTTCTTGAGCTAGTCCGCCCAAGCGGAGGAGCTGCAGAGTCGATACTAGAGACTGTGGGCGACGTGATGCGGCGCGCGCATGAACCAACCCGAGAATCTGTCCGCTCGGCGCCAACACGAACCGCTACCCGATTCGCATGGATAACGTTCGGCGTGATGCCGACCTACATCCACGAACCGCACACCGGGCACCGATCAGTCTCGGGCGGGTTGGCCCGCGCGGCGGTCTTCGGCGTAAGCGATGGTCTGGTGTCGAATGTGTCCCTGATTCTCGGTTTCGCCGGCTCAGGGGTCGACAACACCGTCGTCCGCTTGGCTGGACTCGCCGGCGCCGTGGCTGGTGGGATCTCGATGGCTGCCGGAGAATGGGTGTCGGTGACATCACAGAACGATCTGATCGAGCGCGAGCTCAGCATCGAGCGGCGCGAACTGAAGCACAACACCGCGCACGAGACCGAAGAACTCGCCTCGTACTACGAGAGCCATGGCATGAGTCCCGAGCGGGCTGCGGGCGCTGCCGAGGAAGTGATGCAGCAACCCGAGATTGCGCTCGCGGTACATGCCCGTGAAGAACTCGGCATCGACCCCAACGAACTTCCGTCGGCGATGTGGACGGCGGGGTTGTCATTTGTGTGCTTCCTGTTCGGAGCTTTCCTCCCGCTCGCGCCATGGTATATCGGAGGGGGTGCCACGGCGGCCTGGTCATCGCTGGCGATCGGCGTCGTCGCCGCCGGTGTGGTCGGCGGCATCGTCGCAGGGTTCGCCGAGCGATCGATTATTTCGGGTGTTGCGCGCCAGGTCGCGATCGTGCTCGTGGCGTGCGGAGTGACTTACCTGATCGGCGAGCTCGTCGGCGTCAACGTCGCCGGCTGAGCGCCCGGCGAGCCTCTTCGGCTCGAACCTCGGCCGCTTCGGGCGAGTTTCCCCAACTCGTCAGGTGACCCATTTTACGACCGGGACGCGGCGTCACTTTGCCGTACAGATGCAGTGCCGTGCGCGGATCGTCGAATACGCCGGCCCAATCGGGATCGCCGTGATCCCACAGGTCGCCCAGCAGATTGACCATCGTTGCCGCCGGTTGCGTCATCGACGTATCGCCCAGCCCAAGGCCGCAGATGGCCCGAATCTGCTGCTCGAACTGATTCGTCTGGGCAACATCGAGTGTCCAATGCCCACTGTTGTGAGGACGAGGAGCCATCTCGTTGATCGAGAGCTCGCCATCGACAACGAAGAACTCGATCGCCAGCACACCGACATACGACAGCGCATCGGTGATCGCCATCGCCAGTCCGACCGCACGGTCGGACAACCGCCTCGACACACGCGCAGGTACGATCGACACGTCGAGGATGCCGTCGACATGCTGGTTTTCTGTGACCGGGTAGGCAGCAAACCCACCTTGTGACGAGCGGGCGACGACGACGCTCAGCTCGGTTTGAAAAAGCAGCGCTCGTTCGAGAACGCACGCCACCGATCCCAGCGTGCGCCAAGCAGCTCGCATTTCTGAACCGTCGGAAACCAGCCGTTGACCCTTGCCGTCATAGCCGAGCCGGGCCGTCTTGAGGATCGCTGGATAGCCGATGTCGGGGTCGGCGTCGGCGTGATCGACGATCGCGTACGGGCCGATCGGCAGCCCATTGTCAGCGAGGAACTGTTTCTCGGCGATCCGGTCTTGGGCGACCGCCACCGCCACCGGCGATGGAGCCACCAGGGTGCGCCTGGCCAGAAACTCAAGCGCTGCAGCCGGTGGATTCTCGAACTCGGTCGTCACGACGTCGCATTCGTCTGCGAGGCGACGCAGGGCATCTGGGTCGTCGTATGGGGCGACGAGATGGATATCGGCAATCTGGCCTGCTGGCGCCAACGGGTCGGGCTCGAGCACCATCGTGCGGTACCCCATCGTGCGGGCTGCGATCAACGCATAGCGACCGAGCTGCCCACCGCCGAGCATCCCGATCGTGGCCGGGGGAACGATGGGATCGCCCACTGGTCACGCCGGCGGAAGGACCGCCGAAGCGGCCTGGTCACGGCGGTCGTCGCGATAGCGCTGCAACGCGGCGGAGAGCGCAGGGTCGTCGGCAGCCAGCAGTGCCACGGCGAACAAAGCCGCATTCGTGGCACCTGCCTCACCGATCGCAAAGGTAGCGGTAGGAATACCGGCCGGCATCTGAACGATCGAGAGCAACGAATCTTGTCCGGACAGATGGCGTGAAGCGACGGGAACTCCGAGCACAGGCACGAGCGTCTTGGCCGAGAGCATCCCCGGCAGATGAGCGGCCCCACCGGCCCCGGCGATGATTGCCCGCAGGCCGCGACCCGCAGCCTGTTCGGCGTAGGCGAACATCTCGTCGGGCATACGGTGAGCAGAGACGACCTTGGCCTCGTGGGCGATGCCGAAATGCTCGAGCACCTCGACCGCCCTCGACATCGTTGGCCAGTCGCTCGACGAACCCATCACCACGCCGACGATTGGCGAAGCTCTGGTGGTATCACTCATAGGTTGTTCACCCGTTGACGGTCGGGGGCAACCTTCACGATCACCCGCTCGCTCTGGATCGCGTTCCGGTATTCGGTACCCACATAACGCTGGGAGAGCGCATCGATGTGGGCTCTCGCCTGGTCACCGCGGATGGTCTCGACCACGCGGCCGCGAACCTCTGCATAGGCATAAGGGTTGTCGGCGTCCCACACCGAGATGGTGACGTTCGGGTCGACCTCGATCGCCTTGAACTTGGCGCGGTGGACCTCGGTGTTGAAGATGATGTGATCGTCGTCGGCGTCGACCCACATCACATGGCTGGCGATCTGCCCATTGGGCAGCTGCACGCACACCATGCCGAAGTTCTTGCCGGTTGCCGCGAGGTTCTTGATGGTGGGATCGAGCATGCTTTCGAGGCTACGTGATAGGACAGGGAAATGCAGCAGATCAACGTGCTTGGAACCGAGCTGATGCCGTGCTCGTACGACCCCCTCACCGGTTTTTACCGAACCGGCTGCTGCGAGAATCGAGGTGATGATCCCGGCCTCCACGTGGTGTGCTGCCAGGTCACCGACGATTTTTTGGCGTTCTCGAAACAAGCCGGCAACGACCTGTCAACCCCGATGCCGCAGTACGGCTTCGCCGGGCTCAGTGACGGAGACCAATGGTGCCTGTGCGCCTCACGCTGGGCCGAGGCGTTGGAAGCCGGGCAAGCGTGCCCCGTTGTGCTCGAGAGCACCCACGTCTCGGCGCTCGAGTTCGTAAATCTGGCCGACCTCAAGACCCACGCCGTCACCGCCTGAAGCCACCGCCGGGTCGGTTGGTGTGGCAGATCAGGTGATCAGGGCGGCGCCGCGTTCGACCGCCGACATCACCGTGTCAGGATCGTCGGCCGGCAGCCAGAAGATCAGGCGATCGACACCCGCCTCGCGATACCGGTCGACGATGTCGGCCCGCATCGGGCATCCATAGATACCGATCTCGATCGAATCGGGATCGCGCCCCGCCGCTTCGCACATTTGGCGCAGCAGCGGCAGCCGTTCGAGCGGATCGGTGCGGCCGTGAATCGGCATCCAGCCCTCACAATATTCCACGACGTGGCGAAATGTAATCGGCCCTCCGCCGCCGCCCATGATCACTGGAGGGTGGGGTGACTGCACGGGCTTGGGGTTGGAAGCACTGGGTGAGAACTGCACAAACTCACCATCGAACGAGGCCTCCTCCTGCGTCCACAGCTGCTTGATGGCGAGAATCCGTTCACGCGCCGTGCCCCGGCGCTTCGCTGGGTCGATGCCGTGGTGCTCCATCTCGTCTTCGTTCCAGCCCACGCCGACACCGAACAGAAACCGCCCACCAGACAACAGATCGATCGATGCGATCTGTTTGGCGGCGTTGATCGGGTGGTGCTGATTGACCAGACAGATGCCAGTACCGATCTTGATCGTCGTCGTGCTGAGCGCGGCCGCTGTCAGCGCCACGAACGGATCCATCGTGCGCCAGTACATGTCAGGCAGGTCACCCCCGCCTGGGTATGGCGTACGTCGACTGAGCGGGATGTGTGTGTGCTCGGCGACCCAGAACGAGTCGTAACCGCGCTGCTCGAGCTCGGGGGCCAGCACGTCGGGCCGGATCGTTCGGTCGGTGGGAAAGATGAGGGCGCCGATCTGCATGGGCAGATCGTAGGGAAGTCTGAGGACCGCTGACGATCTGGGGGTCAGGCCCCGGTCAGTTCTTGCCAGCGGACCGGGTACGCATCGGCAGCTTGTTGGGGGGTCAGCCGCAAGGTCGATTCGGGTACGAGATCGGCGATTGCTCTTGCCTCGGCATAGTGGTGATTGACATTGCCGACGCCCTCGAACAGCTGTGGGCGACGACCGATCAGGTCGTCGGGAGGGTGCTCGTCGAAGAAACCCCAGATCGTGAACGCCAAGGTCACGTCGTGCACGACCGGTGCCCTGCTGAACAATGAAGCACGCCG
This sequence comes from uncultured Ilumatobacter sp., assembly GCA_937919625.1. Classification (GTDB taxonomy): domain Bacteria; phylum Actinomycetota; class Acidimicrobiia; order Acidimicrobiales; family Ilumatobacteraceae; genus Ilumatobacter. The sequence goes on along the minus strand of CALFRK010000002.1, from coordinate 72,940 downwards.
CACAGCGATGCCGACACAACCACGAATCGCGTCATCGAGCCGCTCACGACCTTGCAGTCGCAGCTTTGGGGCGAGGCGGGCGGCGATGGTCAGCGCAAACCCCTGATCAGGGCCCTGGGAACCCATCCGCGGGCCGACCGGTTGCAGCCCCTCGACGATGCCGGGGCGGTCAGGGTCCCACGGCGACGGCACAACCTCCGGTGACGAGTAGTAGCGCGATTGGCGGGCGCCGGCGGGTGCTGACTTTGGTGCGGCCATAGCAGTTTCATCGTAACCCCCCGAAGCGTTACCGGTCAGGTCGGGGCGTGAAGCAGGCCGTAGACGAGGCTTTCCTCGAGTGCTCGCCATGACGCCTCGATGATGTTGGTGCTGACACCGATCGTGGTCCAGTCGTGTTCGCCGTCGGTCGCCGACAACAGCACGCGGGTGACCGCACCGGTCGCTTCCCCACCGTCGAGGATCCGCACCTTGTAGTCGGTGAGGTGGATGTTCACCAAGTGGGGATATGCCCGCTGTACGGCACGCCGCAGGGCGGTATCGATCGCATTGACGGGACCGTTGCCCTCGGCCGTGAAGACATAGCGCTCATCGCCGACCCAGACCTTGACGGTTGCCTCGGTGTTGAACTCGCCTGAAACCGTTTCGTCGGTGATGACCCGTAGCGATTCGACTCGGAAGAAGTTGTGCTTCCAGCCGATTGCCCTTCGCATGAGTAACTCGAACGAAGCGTCCGCAGCCTCGAAATGATAACCCTCGTGCTCGAGTCGCTTGAGCTCGTCGATCACCTGCATGGTCAAGGGCCCATCGATATCGAGGCCGAGCTCGTCAGCCTTCATCTGGATCGTTGCCTTGCCGGCCATTTCGGACACGACGAATCTGGTGCCGTTGCCAACCAGCTCGGGCTTGACGTGCTCGTAGGCGTCCTTCGCTCGCACGATCGCGCTGACGTGCAGCCCGGCCTTGTGGGCGAACGCCGACGACCCGACATACGGTGCCTGCGGATTGACGGCGCGGTTGAGCGTTTCGGCGACACGGTGCGACACGAGCGTCAATCGCTCCAACCGGCCCTCTGGCAGACACACATAGTTCTGCTTGAGCTGCAAGTTCGGGATGATCGAGGTGAGATTGGCGTTACCGGTGCGCTCGCCGAGCCCGTTCAACGTGCCCTGCACGTGGCGGGCGCCTGCTCGCACGGCGGCCATCGAGTTGGCGACCGCACACCCCGTGTCATCGTGGCAATGAATGCCGATCGTGACGTCATTGCCGATGTGGGCATCCACGTGCCCGATGATCTGCTCGATCTCGTGCGGCAGCGAACCACCGTTGGTGTCGCACAGCACGACATGACTCGCGCCGTTGAGGACGGCGGCCTCGAGCGCCCTGAACGAGAACTCGGGGTTGTCCTTGTAGCCATCGAAGAAGTGCTCCATGTCGACCATCACCTGACGGCCGTGGCCATGCAGAAACTCGACCGAGTCGGCGATCATCGCGGCACCCTCGTCGAGGGTGGTCTTGAGCGCCTCGGTGACGTGATACTCGGAGCTCTTGGCGACAATGCATACCGCAGAGGTGTTGGCGTCGAGCAAGTGTTGCAGCGTTTGGTCGTCGTCGACCTTGCCGCGCGGGCGGCGGGTCGACCCGAACGCCACGAACGTCGCCGTCGACAACGTCAGCTCGGTCGAAGCCCTGAGGAAGAACTCGATGTCCTTTGGGTTGGCGCCCGGCCAGCCACCCTCGATGTATTGCACGCCGAGATAATCGAGTTGCTCGGCAATTCGCAACTTGTCGTCGACCGTGGCCGTCACGCCCTCGACCTGCAGACCGTCTCGAAGCGTGGTGTCGAAGATTTCCACTGCTGTGCGTACCGGCACTTCTACTTGCGGCACTTCTACTTGCGGCACTTCTTCATTCGGCATGATGTCGTCTTTCAGATTCTCTTGTTGCCGGAGTAATAAAAATGCCGCCCGGCGGGCGGCAAACAGAACACGTGGGTCGCACGTGCTCTACGGAATCAACATGATGGCGAGTTCGATACGCATCACCGACCATTCAACCCCGCGATCACGTCATCGCCAAGCCGCGCCGACTTGTCGGCTCGGATTCTCATCGCCGACGACGCTCGGCCGATCATGAGAATGCCACGAAATTGGGTGGCCGGATGGGGACAAACCTGTGCATGAGCTTGTGAACATTCGGTGGACGACGGAGGAATTCTGGGGATTCCGTGAAAGTTTGGTGGATAACCCTGGGGATTCGAAAATACTTCTTGACCTGCGGTTTCACGAGCGCGAATGTATGTCTCGTACCGGAGAGCGCACGCAAACCGGGGTCGAGAGACCGAGTCTGTGAAGTCAGTCCTTCGGGGCTGGGTGAGCAGGAAACGGACCCGATCCACGAGGCGAAAGCGGTTCCGGTCGGAGCGAGAAGCCACATACTTCGAAGTACCGAGTCAACGGGCAACCGACGACCACGGGCGGAGAAGTGACCGGGCGGAAACTGAGCGGACACCCCAACTGCGAGCTCAGAGGAAGTCCGGCGGCGTCAGACGATGAAACGGTTTACCGGGTCAGCGTGAACGGCGTCGAGGAGCCAACGGAGCTGGGCAACCAGCACACCGAGGTTCCGTCTCCGGAAGTTGAAGTCGGGCAACCGATCGATACGAACGGGCGGCAACTGCCACCGGGCAACCGGTGGGAGGCGCCGAGGAACAAACGGAGCTGGGCAACCAGCACACCGAGGTTCCGTTCCCGTGAGTTGAAGTCGGGCAACCGATCGATACGAACGGGCGGCACCGTCATCGGGCAACCGATGTGGCGCCGAGAGGCAACGGGGCTGGGCAACCAGCAGACCGGGTTTCGACTCCGGTGACGGAGACTGGGCAACCAGTCGAAGTTTGTCGGGGCGGCAACTGTCGCCGGGTAACCGGTGGGAGTGGTCGAACGGCAGCGGGTTCGGGCAACCGAACGATCGGCCGAAAAAGGGCATCGCCCGCCGAACCCCTTGGGGTCACGACGGGCGATGTGAATGATCGAGACGCAGGCTAACGCCCGAAGATCGGTCAGTGGTGGATCGCTCCACCTTTCGGGTAGCCCCGGGTGGGTGCGCCGGCGCAAGCTGGCTGCACTGCCCGGGGCCGCTCAGTTTTTCGGATCGGTTGCGGTGCGCGTTGCCAGCAGCACGCACCGAGCGCGAGCGATTGCTACGGTACGGCGCAATGGAAGAACCACGCCGCAGTCTCTCCCCTGGAATGCACGAACAGCTCGAACTCGGGTATGTGTTCGGCGGCCTGGCCACATTCGGGCAACGCCCATTCCTCACCGATCCAGATCAACTCGACGAATGGCAGCCCGACGTAGCGATCGTCGGTGCCCCGTTCGACATTGCCACGACAAATCGGCCAGGCGCAAGGTTCGGCCCACGGGCGATCCGCTCGCAGGCATACGAAAGCGGCACCTACCACATCGATCTCGACCTAGAGATCTTCGAGCACCTCGAAGTCGTCGACTACGGCGACGCATACTGCCCACACGGGCTGACCGAGCAGAGCCACGCCAATATCCGTGAACGTGTGCATCAAATCGCCTCGCGAGGCATTGTCCCGATCATCCTCGGCGGCGACCATTCGATCACGTGGCCAGCAGCTACTGCGGTCGCCGACGTACACGGTTACGGCAATGTCGGGGTCGTTCATTTCGATGCCCATGCCGACACGGCCGACATCATCGACGGCAATCTCGCCAGCCACGGCACCCCAATCCGGCGCCTGATCGAATCGGGAGCGATCCCGGGCGACCGCTTCGTGCAGGTCGGGCTGCGCGGCTACTGGCCGCCCGCCGAGGTATTCGCGTGGATGCGCGAGCGGGGCATGGTGTGGCACACGATGCAAGAGATCTGGGACCGAGGCTTCAAGGCGGTCATGGCCGACGCCGTTGGTGAAGCGCTCGCCAAGGCCGACAAATTGTACATCTCGCTCGACGTCGACAGCCTCGACCCGGCATTCGCCCCTGGCACGGGCACACCCGAACCGGGTGGCCTGACAACCGTCGATCTACTTCGGATGGTGCGCCAGTTGGCGATCGAACACGATGTCGTCGGAATGGACGTCGTCGAGGTCGCACCCGCCTATGACGTCAGTGACCTCACGGTCAATGCTGCACACCGGATGGTGTTCGAGGCGCTCGGTGGCATGGCCGAGCGCCGCCGTCGCACCGCCGCCGCGCCACCAGCGACATAGCGTGACCCGACCGACACAGCCCGCTTGATCGAGATGCTGCGGGCGGCGGTTACGGCCTCGAGTGGGCCGTTCAAACGGCTAGTTCGCACCAGTTCTTGTACTTATCAACCTGGCCACGAACCACCTTGCCGTACAGGTCGGCGATCGCCAGCGTCTTCGGACCGGGACAAGGGATCTGCCGGTCGTCGACCGAGTTGACCGAACTGACTTCGGCTGCGGTGCCGACCAGAAACATCTCGTCGGCGATGTACACGTCGGAGCGCGCAAGGTTGTCGCTCACCGCCTTGAAACCGAGATCGTCGCACAGGGTCATCACAGTGTTCTGAGTGATGCCCTCGAGTGCACCGGCCGACAACGGCGGGGTGATCAATTTGTCGCGGCGCGATACGAAGATGTTCTCGCCCGAACACTCGGCCACGAGACCGGTCGGCGACAACATCAGCGCCTCGTCATAGCCGGCCTTGAGCGCCTCGACCTTGGCCAATGACGAGTTGACATAGTTGCCGGTGGTCTTCGAGGCGGGCGGCATCGTGTTGTGGTCGTGGCGTGTCCACGACGATGTCTTGAGGCGCACGCCCTTGGTGACGGCATCGTCGCCGAGATACGCACCCCACGGCCAGCAGGCGATCGACACATCGACCGAACATGGCATCGTGTTTAGCCCCATCTCTCCATAGCCCAAGTATGCGATCGGGCGGACGTAACACGAATCGAGCCCAGTCGAAGCGACGGTTGCCTTGGTGGCCTCGACCAACTCGTCGACCGAGTATGGGATCTCCATCCCGACGATCTTTGCTGAGTTGTGAAGGCGCTCGATGTGCTCGGTCAGCCGAAAGATGCCAGGGCCCTGCGACGTTTGATAGGCACGAATGCCTTCGAACACGCCCGTGCCGTAGTGCAACGTGTGGGTCAGCACATGAATCTTGGCGTCTTCCCAAGCGACGAGCTCGCCGTTCATCCAGATCTTCGGGGTTGGCGTAATCGGCATATCAGGTCCTTCGCAAGGTCACGTTTGCTGGTGTTGTTCTCAATCGGCACGGCAACGACCGGTTGCCTCGCTTTCGTCTCGACTTCAAGCCCTATCCTCGCACCCGGAAGGCGATCGTGTCACCCACCGCGGTGGTGCTGCCGGTACCCGGGTCATCGCATGCAGCCCGAACGCGGTCGGCTGCGGCAGACTCATCCAGGAAGTCGAGCATCAGGGCCGCCGACAGGATCGCGGCGACAGGATTGGCCTTGTTTTGTCCGGCGATGTCTGGTGCCGAGCCGTGCACCGGCTCAAACATCGACGGGCCGGTGCGGGACGGATTGAGGTTGGCCGACGAGGCCAACCCGATGCCGCCCGACACTGCACCGCCGAGGTCGGTGAGAATATCGCCGAACAGGTTGTCGGTGACCACCACGTCGTAACGATGAGGATCTTGTACGAAGTAGATGCAGGCGGCGTCGACATGGTTGTAGGCCGTGTCGGTGTCGGGGTACTCGGAGGCGACCTCGTTGAAGGTGCGCTCCCACAGATCACCGGCGAACGTGAGCACGTTCGTCTTGTGCACCAGCGTGACGTGCTTGCGCTCGCGCTGCTGGGCAAGCTCGAAGGCGTATCGGATGCAACGCTCGACACCCATCCGGGTGTTGACCGACCCCTGTGTTGCGACCTCGTTCGGGGTGCCTTTGCGCAGCACTCCCCCTTCACCGACATACGGGCCCTCAGTGTTCTCGCGAATGACGACGAAGTCATGAGGGGTCGAATGCCCCGGGGCGGTCCCCTGGAATGGCCGCTGGTTGATGTACAGGTCGAGCTCGAATCGCATCTTCAACAGCAAGCCGCGCTCGATCACACCCGGCGCAACACCAGGTGTGCCGACGGCTCCGAGCAGGATTGCATCAAACGTGGCGAGCTCGGCCAGCACGGCGTCGCTGAGAACCTCGCCGTCGCGTAGATAGCGGGCGCCACCGAGGTCGAAGTTGGTGATGTCGAGCTCGACCCCGGCCGCCTCGATCACCTTGATGGCCTGCGCCGTGACTTCGGGGCCGATGCCGTCCCCACCGATGACTGCGATCCTGTGTGCCATAGGCACACGAATCTAGAGGCTCGGCGGGGTACGGTCCCAAGTGATGAATATCAGCGAGTTCGACCACTTGGTGATCAATGTTGGCGATGTCGAGCGTTCGCTCGCCTGGTACACCGGAATGCTTGGGCTCGGCGCCGAGCGGGTCGACGAGTGGCGGGCCGGCGAGGTGCTCTTCCCATCGGTCCGAATCAACGACCACAGCATCATCGACCTGTTTGCGCTCGAACGCACAGGTCAGAACATCGATCACATCTGCCTCGTCGTCGATCGCGTCGACGTCGACGCCGTGATCGACGACCCGCGGTTCAATATTGTCGATGGTCCGGGCGAGCGATGGGGCGCCAGGGGTGTCGGCTGGTCGGTCTACGTCACCGACCCCGACGGCAACCAGGTCGAGCTGCGCAGCTACGACTGATCGACCGAACCGTCGTTGCTCGGTAGGCTGGTGCACTTATGGCGACCCATCAGTTCTCGCGTGCCGCCTACGACCGGCTCAAGGCCGAGTTCGACGATCTCACCACACGCGGCCGCATCGACGTAGCCGAAAAGATCGAGCGTGCCCGCGAAGAGGGCGACCTCAAAGAAAATGCCGGGTACCACGCAGCCAAAGACGAACAGGGCCACATGGAGGGCCGAATCCGGCAACTCGAGCACCTGCTCGAGAACGCCGAGATTATCGCCGATCAGTCGGTGTACACGATCCTGTACAAGGGTGACAGCCCTGACATGGCCGAACGCTACGTCGTCGGAAACCTCGAAGAGCAGATCGAGTCAGCCGACGTGATCAGCGCCTCGAGCCCACTCGGTGCCGTATTGCAGGGTGCTCTCGAGGGCCAAACCGTCAGCTATGAGGCTCCGAACGGATCGCAGACGATCACGGTGCTGAAGGTCGAATCGCTCTGAGCGGCACCACCGACTTGTCGTTCGGTTCGGCGGCGGCGGCCATCCCGCTGCTCCCCCCTGGCCACGAACTCGAACTGCCGGGCCTCGGCACGGTGTTCGTCCGCGACATGCCCGGCCCGGCCGGCGCCCCCACGGTCGTATTGCTGCACGGCTGGACCGCCTCGGCCGACCTGAACTGGTTCACGTGTTACCAGGCACTCGGCCAGCGCTTCAGGGTGATCGCCTTCGATCATCGTGGCCATGCTCGTGGCCTGCGTAGCAAACGTACCTTTCGGTTGGAGGACTGCGCCGACGATGTCGCCACTGTGACCGAACTGCTCGGCGTCGACACGTTCATCCCCGTCGGCTACTCGATGGGCGGCCCGATCGCCCAGCTCACGTGGCGCCGACATCGTGACCGGGTCGATGGTCTGGTGCTGTGCGCGACCGCCCCGTACTTCGCAGGTCGTCGACCCGAGCGGATGTCGTTCGTCGGCCTCACCGGCCTGGCTGCGCTCGCCCGTTACACGCCGTCACAGGCCCGAGACTGGATCACGGATCAGGTCTATTTGCAGCGCCGCTCGGAGGCGTGGGGGCCGTGGGTGGCCGAACAGATCGCACAGCACGACTGGCGCATGATCCTCGAAGCCGGCAAGGCGATCGGCGATTTCTCGTCGTCGGACTGGATCGCCGAGGTCGACGTGCCAACGTCGGTGGTAGTCACCCTCAATGATCCGATCGTGCCGATCCGCCGCCAAGTCAAGTTATTCGAATGGATCCCCGGCGCAGAGGTGTTCCGGGTCAACGGCCAGCACGACGCGGTCGTAGCCAAAGCCGACCGCTTCGTACCCCAACTGATTCGCGCCATCAGATCTGTCGCCATTCACCACTGAGCGCTGACTCGGCGTCGCTCCTCGACTGTGAAGGGACGCCCCGAGCGGGACCCCACACGGCCGATGGAAATGACTCGACTGATGCTCATCAGTGGTAGAGAGTGGTGGTGTAGAACCGCGTCAGAAACGAGGACTCCATGGATATCAAACTCATCCGAAGCCGCTGGGCAGCCGTCGGGGCAGCAGTAGCAATCACACTGGGGGCGGGAGGAATTGGCCTCGTCTCGGCAACATCGCCGACTGGTGCGGTCGCTTACGTACCAATAACGCCATGCCGACTCGCCGACCTGCGACCAGCCCCCTTCACCGTCGGTCCGCGGACCACCGGCCTCGGCCCCGCCGAGACCGTTACATTCGATGGATGGGGCACCGTCGGTAACTGCACCCTGCCGAGCAATACCGCTGCCCTTTCCCTCAACGTCACGGCCGTCGGTCCGACGCTGGCCACCGACCTGCGCCTTTGGCCAGCAGACGCCGCAACACCCAGCACGTCGAACCTGAACCCGGCGCCGGGTCAGCCACCGACACCCAACGCTGTCAACGTCGGTCTCTCGGCGGCGGGAAAGTTCAAAATCCTCAACAAGTTCGGCACGGTCGCTGTCATCATCGACGTCGTCGGCTACTACACCGATCACTCACACACCGGGGCCGACATCGTCGACGGGTCGATCGGCAGCGCCGACATCGCCAACAACAGCGTGTCCAACCTCCACACCTCCAACGAGCCTGGGATCGCCTTCAACTACAACTCCTCAATATTCGACGCCACTCCGACGCCCGCTTCCGTTGTCGGCACGTCGATCCGGGTCCCATCCGACGGCTACATCTCGATCGAGGTGACCGGCCTGTGGGGCAACGGCGCGGCTGGCGAAGACGAGGTCTGGTGCCAGCTGCAGAAGGGAACCGTGGGCGCCATCAACACCGCTGAACCGTGGTTCATCCTCACCGACCACAACGCCGCCCACATCGGGTTTTCAGTCTTCTCGGCTCACCGAGTCATTGAGATCGCTGTAGCCGACAACCCGCTCCTGTTCTTCACGGGCCAGTCGATCAACCTGGTCTGCGACGAGCAACTCGGGGCAGTCGTTTTCGACGATGTCCAGATCTCGGCGACGTTCTTCGCGACGTCGTATGAGCCGGTCGGGCTGGTCATCTTTCCGTGAACGGATCGATCTGATCTGATCTGAAAGAAATCGACATGCGGCGGCGTCGGGCGCCAGCCCCGACGCTGCCGTGGCCGCGTCGGGGAGCGATGTGTATCGCGGTCGAACGGTTGCGATGATGCCTCCGTACGCTGCATGATCGTGATGCGGCGTTCGTGGGTCGGTCGTTCGGCCAAGGTTGCCAAACTCGGCGCCAAAGTCGCCGGAACACACGCCTCGATAGCCGCCCGGAAGGTGTTCGCATCTGCCGAGCGGCGGGTCGAGCTCGATGACCGGCGGCGTCTCACTACCGCCAACGCTGTGGCCGAGGAGCTCGGCAACATGAAGGGCGCCCTGATGAAGCTCGGCCAGATGGCGAGCTATCTCGACGAGGGCTTGCCCGAGCCGATGCGGATCGCGCTTGCCCAGCTTCGAACCGACGCTCCCCCGATGTCGCGAGAGTTGGCGGCGGGCGTGATCGAGGCCGAGTTCGGGCGTCCACCCCACGAGGTGTTCGTCGACTGGGATCCGGATCCGATCGCGGCGGCGTCGATCGGGCAGGTGCATCGGGCAATTGCCGTGAATCCCGGCACCGGCGAGCAGGTGCCGGTAGCTGTCAAGGTGCAGTACCCCGGTGTCGACGAGGCGATTACGGCCGACCTCAAGAACGCCGGCATGCTCGGCACACTGTTGAAGCAGGGTTTCGGTGGGCTCGATCCCGACGACATGGTGGCTGAGATCAAGGAGCGCCTGATCGAAGAGCTCGACTACCGGCTCGAGGCCCGTCACCAACAAGTCTTCGCCGACTACTACCGAGGCCATCCCTGCATCCACATCCCCGACATCATTCCCGGGCTGTCGACGGGTCGTGTACTCACATCCGAGCTCGTCAACGGGCACACATGGGACGAGCTGTTGTCATGGGACCAGGTTGAACGCGATCTCGCCGGCGAGACGATCTTCCGGTTCGTGTTTCGCAGCCTGTACCGCATGCAGGCCTTCAACGGCGACCCACACCCCGGCAATTACCTGTTCCACGGCGGCGGGCGGGTGACCTTCCTCGACTTCGGGCTGGTGAAACACTTCACCGACGACGAGATGCATACGTTCGCCTCGATGGTCAAGGCGGCTGCCGTCGACCACGATCCAGTCGAGTTTCGGTCGATCCTCGAACGGGCCGGCATGCTCAAGCCCGACGCTCCCGTCGCCACAAATGCCGTCGGCGAGTACTTTCAGCAGTTCTACGAACCAGTTCGGGTAGACCGCCAGATGACCTGGTCGGGCGAGTACGCCAGCAGCATCGTGCGCCACACGTTTGATCGCTCCAGTCCGATCGCCCAGTACGCCACTGTGCCAAAGGCATTCGTGTTCATCCAGCGCATCAATCTGGGTTTGTACGCCCTGCTCGGCGAGCTCGGGGCAACCGGCAATTACCGACGGATCGCCGAAGAACTGTGGCCGTTCGTCGACGGTCCACCATCGAGCCCGATCGGCGAGGCCGAGGCGATCTGGCTGAGCACCCGCTGAACGTCAAGCTCGGGTGCCGTACGAGCGCGACGGCACCCCGGTAGCGTCCCGCCCCATGCGCCGATCACTCTTGCTCGCCCTGGTCGCATTGTCGTTGGCCGCCGCGGCCTGCGGCGGAGACGAAAGCACCTCGGCCCCCGTCGTCAGCACACCCGCCGAAGACACAGAGCCGGCGACCACAATCGTGATTCCAATCGGCAGCGATCGATGCGACGACGAACCCGATCCGGATGATTACGTCGACGGCCAAATTCCACCGGCGATCCGACCCTGTTCGATCCCGACCGAGCTCACCGTGCACATCGTTCGTGCAGGGATCGGGCCCACCGCCCAGCGCGGCGACACGGTCATCGTCGACTACACCGGGCTGCGCGCCGAGGACGGAGTGATCTTTGATACCAGTTACACCCGGGGCACACCACTCGACTTTCCACTTGGAAGTGGCGGAGTCATCAGGGGCTTGGACGACGGCCTGGCCGACGCCCAAGCCGGCTCGCTGCTAAAGCTTGATATACCGGCCGAGCTCGCCTACGGCGACAATCCGCCCGGCGACGTGATCCGACCCGGCGATGCATTGTCATTCGTGATCGAGGTCCGAGCCGTGATCCCATCGGTCACGGCCGCCGACGCCCCACTCGACCTTCAGCTCGAACCCTCGGTCGGTGCGCTCGAGGTGTCGACCCAAGACGTCGTCGTCGGCGACGGCGACGCAGTCGAACTCGGTGACACGGCGGTGGTACACATGCTGCTGGTTCGCGGCGACAACGAAGTTGTGCTGTTCAACTCGTGGGAACGTGACGATGCGCTCCAGATCCTGATGGAGGATGGCAACACCCTGCAAGGCATCTTCGAGGGGCTACAGGGCGCAAACGTCGGCACGTTGCGGGCCATCACGATTCCGCCCGAGCAAGGATTCGGCGCCGACGGCGAGTCGAGTCTGGGACTTCCCGCCAACACCGATCTGATCGTGATCGTCGAAGTGATCGGCGTCTACTGAGCGAGTTGGCTCAGCCCGCCGGCGCGGCCCGCACGATGGCGCGCACAGCCAACACGTTGCGCACATCGCCGGCCACGTCGTCGTAGAACTCGTCGCGATAGGTGGCGTCGGTAACGCTGGCCACTGCGAACTGAAGCACCGAGAATGCGGCGATGAAGCCAGATACGGCGAGGTGCTCCCACGTGAGCACAAGGTCGTTCCCGAGGAACTGGAACTCGACCAACGAATCGAGCTCGGTCGCCGTGGTCCACTGCAAGATCGTGTCGTGGCGCACGGCGAGCAGGCCAAATCCGACATAGAACACCCCGGAGATCAAGCCGACCAGCAATGTTTGCACCGCCTGCGAGATCGTAAGCAGCATGCCGACATTCACGAGCTCGACGCGGGACAGCTCGGGCTGAGGCGGAGTACCGCTGAGTTCGGGCAGCTGATCGACGATCGGGGCATCTGTTAGTCGTGCAAGCTCGCAGCACGCATGCCACGAGTCGAACCGGGCCAACTCGGCGATCTCCTTCGGTACCCGCAGCGCCAGAAACGACAAGGCAAGCAACACCATGAAGCCGACACAGATAGCGAAGTAGGCGGGCGGGAAGTCGTGCGCCACCTGCCACATCTCGGCGTTCAGAAACACAAAGGCCGTTATCAACAACAGCAGTGGAAGACCCCGCGCGATCAACTGAGTCACAGTTCGTAACTGACGAAACGCCTGGACCACACCCACCCGCAGGGCGGGCAACAGACCGTATGACGTCACGACATAGGCGACCGCCAGCAGCAACAGATTGACCGCCACGAGAACCGCCGCGCCTGTCCAGCCACGGTCGGTGAACCACAGCGGCAACGCTGCCGGGGCGATGACGAACACTGCCAACTCGAAGACTCCGATGTCGTCGGGCAGCCGGAATGCCCTGCGACCACGGACCATATTGACGAGTACGAAGGCGCCCAGCAACACTCCGGCACCGGCCACAAAGACGGCGAGTTGGCCCCAGCCATCGAAACGATCGCCGAAGCTGCCGAACAATTCGATCAGCAGCACGAACAACAAGAACGGCCAGGCCCGCGTCCAGACATCCTCGCGAGCGGAGTAGTCGGGTATCGCGTGTGGAAGGCCGCGTCGGACGAACCACCATTCCGTCGCTCCGAGCGCGTCCTGCATAACGACAGTCTGATCGATGGGGACGGTTGGTTGGCGGACAGCATCGGCCGGACGCCCTCGGTCACTCAGCCGTGTACGACAAACCTTCGTTGCCCTGCGCCATCAAGGTCAGGCGCTGGCCGTCGATCTCTGCGGTGAAGCCGTCCCCCAGCACACTGATGACAATCCCTTCGAGCGCCAATGACTCGGGGGCGCAGACGCCGGCCAACGGGTCGTCGATCGCCGAGAAGCTGGTGAAAACGATCTCAGCGCCAGCGGTAACCCACTCGCCTTCGAGCAGCCGGCACCCGGTCGAGCCCGTCAGCGTGCGATCGTCGTTGAGGGTCAGGGTGGCGGCGCTCATGAGCGGCGAGTTCGAGGCGGCGTCACCTTGGATAACCGTGTCGAGCACCCAGGTCGTTCCCACGATCGCGGTGTCGGCAACCGGTGCTACCGGGTCGAACAGAAGCTCGACCGCGGATCCGGTGAGCATGAGTACATCATTGGTGAGAGCGAACGAGGTGGCGGCCGACAACGAGCGAAGGTAAGACTGCTCGAGGTCCATCACGGCAGGTTCGCACCCCATTTCGGTCCAGCTCAGCTCACCGACGTAAAACGTGCCGTTGCCGACGTCGACGTCGACCGAGCCTCCGTAACCGTTGCAGGCGGCCCTGCCGCCGATATCGGGCACATCGATTGTCAGCGTGACCTCCCATCCGTCGACAAGGATGATCGGCGAACCGTCGATCATCCCCGAAACCAGCATCCAGCTACCGGCCAGATCGGCATCGGCGTCGTTCGGGGAGGGCAGAGTCAGATCAGGGATTTGGGTGTCGCCCCCCGTGCCGGTGTCAGCGGGCGCCGCGTTGTCACCACAGGCGGTGAACAACAGAGCCCCTACGCCGATCAGCGAGAGAGTCGCACGTGAGATCGTCATGCCGGTTTGACGCCCGGCGTCAGCCCGACTGTTCCCAGCAGGGCGGCGATATCGGCGGCCGCTTGAACAACACGATCACCAAATCGCAGACCTGGCTCGCGACTCAAGCGCTCGATCGGGCCGGAAACGCTGACGGCTGCGGCGATCGCTCCGTCGACGGCGAGCACGGGGGCGCTGACCGAGGTCACTCCGGGCTCGCGTTCTTCGACGCTTACGATCCACTCGGAGGCATCGGTCTCGCCCAGCAGCACTCTGCCGGCGGATCCCAATTCGAGCGGAAAAAGTACACCCTCGGGCACGATCCAGCGCAACGCGTGCGGTGATTGCAGCGACAGCACGCAGCGACGGTGTGACCCCTCGCGCACGAACAACTGCGAGCTCTCGCCGGTGTCGTCGCGCAATCGTTCGAGAACAGGCAGTGCCAATCCGGCAAGCGGAAAGCGCTCGGAGGCGATCCGCCCCAACGCGGCCAACTCGGGACCCAGCTCGAATCGTCCGTCGTCGTCGCGCCGCAGCAATCCGTGGGCTTCCAACGCCACGGCCAGGCGGTGCGCCGTAGCGCGCGGCAGATCGGTCGCCGCCTGCAGGCCCTGCAACGACAGCGGACGCTCGGCGACTGCGCGCAACACGTGGGTCGCCTTGTCGAGCACGCCGACTCCGGTTACGATGTCCATACCGCAAGAAGTGTATCTCAGAAAGTGAGACGACAGCAATGTCGCACGACGATCCAACAGCACACCTCGCCGCCCATACCGCCCAAACTCAGCCGCCACCGACAACGTTGCCCCACAAACTCTGGCAGCGCCATCTGGTCGCCTCGGTGCCTGATGAGCCCGACCTGCTCTACATCGATCTGCACCTCGTCCACGAGGTCACCAGCCCACAGGCATTCGACGCGCTGCGCCTGTCTGGCCGCCCCGTCAGACGTCCCGACCTGACGCTTGCCACCGAAGACCACAATGTCCCGACCGAGAACATCGACCAGCCGATCGCCGACGAAATCTCTGCCAAGCAAGTCGACACGCTGCGCGTCAACACCGCTGAGTTCGGGGTTACGAACTATCCGATGGGCGACCCCAACCAGGGCATCGTCCACGTGATCGGCCCCGAGCAGGGGCGCACGATGCCGGGCATGACGATCGTGTGCGGCGACAGCCACACCGCCACGCACGGCGCCTTTGGCGCGCTGGCTTTCGGGATCGGCACCAGCGAGGTCGAGCATGTGCTCGCCACCCAAACCCTCCCCCAGAGCCGGCCGAAGTGGATGTCGGTCACCGTAGACGGAAAAGCACCAGCGGGGGTCACGGCCAAAGACATCGTGCTGGCGATCATCGGCGAGATCGGCACCGGCGGCGGGATCGGGCACGTCATCGAATACCGAGGTCAGGCGATTCGTGATCTGTCGATGGAAGGCCGAATGACGGTCTGCAACATGTCGATCGAGGCCGGCGCCAAGGCCGGCATGATCGCCCCCGACGACACCACTTTCGAGTACCTGCGTGGTCGCGATGCGGCGCCGAAAGATGCCGACTGGAACGCAGCCGTCGCCGACTGGCGCACGTTGCAGTCCGACGAGGGCGCCGTGTGGGACAAGCAGGTCGTGATCGACGCCTCGACACTGACTCCGCAGGTCACCTGGGGCACCAACCCCGGCCAGGTTGGCTCGATCGACGGAGCTGTCCCCTCACCCGATGACTACGACGACGCCACCACCCGCGAGTCGGTCGCCCGGGCAATCGAATACATGGGCCTCACACCGGGCACCCCGATCAAGGAGATCGCCGTTGACACGGTTTTCATCGGATCCTGCACCAACAGCCGCATCGAAGACCTGCGGGCGGCCGCAGCCGTCATGGAAGGCCGCCATGTCACCGTGCCGCGCGTGATGGTGGTGCCGGGTTCACATCGTGTGAAGCTTCAGGCTGAAGCCGAAGGCCTGCACGAGATCTTTCGGGCAGCCGGCGCCGACTGGCGTCAACCGGGCTGTTCGATGTGCCTGGCGATGAACCCCGACAAGCTCGCCAAGGGCGAGCGCTCGGCAAGCACCAGCAATCGCAACTTCGAGGGCCGTCAGGGCCGTGGCGGGCGCACCCACCTCGTCTCCCCCGCCGTCGCCGCCGCAACAGCCGTCAAAGGAACCTTCGCCACACCCGCCGATCTCACGTGACGGTTACCACAGGTGCCAGCAGGCACCCTTAATACAGGTGCCAGGCACCTTTAGTAACACCCAAAGGAGCAGACATGAAGACCGTCCGAATCGTGTCGGGCACTGGCGTACCGCTCAAGCGCAGCGACGTCGACACCGATCAGATCATCCCGGCCGACTGGCTCAAGCGCGTCGAGCGCACCGGTTTCGAAAAGGGCCTCTTTTCGACATGGCGCGACGACCGCGACTTCGTCCTCAATCAAGAGCAATATCAGGGCGCCTCCGTACTCGTCGCCGGACCAGCGTTCGGCGTCGGCTCCAGCCGAGAGCACGCCGTGTGGGCTATTCAACAGGGTGGCTTCGACGCCGTGATCGCCCCCAGCTTCTCCGACATCTTCCGCAACAACTGCACAAAGAACGGACTCGTTCCTGCGGTCTTGCCTGAGTCGACGGTCGAGGCGATCTGGGCGGCGATCGAGGCCGATCCGACCACCGAGATCGTGGTCGACATGGAGCGCCTGATGGTCGAGGTGCCGGCCGCCGGAATCGCCGAACCGTTCCCGATGGATCCGCCCACCCAACATCGTTTCTTGGAGGGCCTCGATGACATTGCGTTGACGCTCACACACGCCGAAGCAATCGACAGCTATGAGTCGAACCGTCCAGCCTGGATGGGATGAACGACAGCGACCAGCGCCGGCTCAGCTACACGATGCAGCGGGATGTTGTGACCGCGACGCATCTGACGCTGGTCACGTACAGAGAAAGGCACCGTCGACCGTCAGGCCGTCCGCCGACGCACTGAACGTTCCTGAGGTGGCCGGCTGGGCGACGGTGATGGCAACATCATCGAACGCATAGCTCGCGCCGCCGATCCGCATGCGCAGTGTGGGCGCTCCGCCGTCGGTCAGTTCGAACGTGCTGATCGCACCGACCGTCTGGTCGCCGTCGACGCGCATCAGCAACGGGACGACGCCTTCGGCCACACCGGTACCGGCCGGGCACACAGCCGTGGTTTCGGGTGACCGCACTGTCTGCACCGCCAACCCGACTACACGTTCGGCGCCCTCCTGGCGCAGCAAAGCGACTACCTGGACCGAGTCGACGACGCCTGCTGTGGCCGAAGTATCGAGTGGAGAAGGTGAAGGATCGCCGCCAGCACACTCGAACGAACCGGTGATGGCGCCGCCATCGAGGCCAAACGCCAGGAACGTGCCAGATCGCCAGCCGACGTCGATCGTGACGGTGCCGGTCGCCGACTGGGCGTCGCCTGAACGCGGCTCGATCCGGACATCGGCGTCATAGATCCCCGCCCGCGTCACCGATTCGGCAGTGAACACGCTGGCGGCCAAAACCTCGCCCCCGGGGACCGACACCAATACCGAATACGGACCGAACGCCCTGCGCCCACCCGAACATGACGCAAACGTGCCGAACGGGTCGGCGAGATCGAGAGCAGCCGGGTCGACCTCGGCACCAAGCTCGGCTTGCAAGCCGCTCGATTCGACCTCGATCTTCATGTCAACCCGGAGCGTTGGCATCGATGCCGGCTCGGCGATTCTTGTGTCGCCTGCTGGATCCCGCTCGGACGCCAAACTGCTGGTGGGCGCCAGAATCGCGTCGGCAACGGTCACCAACGGCGCATCGATCGATTCTGACCCTGAACATCCAGCGGCGACAGCAACAGCGCCGACGACCAGAACTGACACCTTGCGTCGCATGTGCTGACGGTAGACCAGCACCCCCGACCGGCTTGGCCGGCCGCCCGGATCGGCGATCATATTCAGGTCGTGACGTGAGTTCCGAACGACGATAGATCGCGGAGGCTCGGGTTGTTCGAGAACACCTCGATCGCCGGCTCGTTAGACAACCGCATGCCGCGCTGGAGGATCCTCACCTGGGTGTGCTGATTGTACTCAACCAGCGTTACAGCCCAGCCGTCACGTCCGGCACGGGCAGTTCGGCCCGAGCGGTGCAGGTAGTCCTTGACGTCCTTGGCCGGCTCGTAGTGGATCACAACGCCGATGTCGTCAATATCGATGCCACGCGCAGCTACATCTGTGGCCACGAGCACCGCAACCTTGCCTTCGGCAAAGCCCTGCATGGCCCGCTCGCGGGCCTTTTGCGGAAGATCGCCGTGAATCGCGGCGGCGACCACGCCGAGTTCCTGCAGATTCTTGGATACCCGATCGCAGTTGCGCTTGGTCTGGCAGAACACCAGCACCTTGGGGATCCCCTGCCCGATCGCGCCGATGACCTTGTCTTTGTCCATGTGATGGGCAGCCAGGAAGAGGTGGTGCATCGTGCCGACGGTGTCGGTTGCCTCGTCGACGGCGACCTCGATTGGATCGGTGAGGTAATGGCGAATCAGGTGCCCGACATCACCATCGAGCGTAGCCGAGAACAACATCGTCTGGTTGCGACCGGTGCAATGCCGCAGCACCCACTCGACCTGGGGCGTAAAGCCATCGTCAGCCATGCGGTCGGCCTCGTCAAGGCACACGATCTGGGTATCTTCCAGCCATAACTCGTTTGACTTGATCAGATCGATCAAACGTAAGGGGGTGGCAACCACCAACTCGACGCCCTTCGCCAGGGCATCGATCTGGGTGTGCCGGCTGGCACCGCCGTACACGGCGAGCACGCGTTGGCCGGCGTGGGCAGCGATTGGCTCGAGCACCTCTGCGACCTGAACAGCCAGCTCACGGGTGGGCACGAGTACGAGCCCAAGCGGCCTGCGCGGCTGGGCCGTGTCGGTAATGCGAGCGAGCATCGGCACACCGAACGCCAGCGTCTTGCCCGAACCGGTCTTGGCGCGTCCACAGACGTCGCGGCCGAGCATGGCGACCGGAACCGCCTCGGTCTGGATCGCGAACGGCTGGGCGAACCCACATGCCGCAAGGCCGTCGTCGATGCGGGCCGGAACGCCGAGATCGGCAAAACCGGTCGGCGGTTCAACCGGGGGCATCGTATTGGTGCTGGTCAGCTTGCCCGTGCGCTCTGGTCCGTCATCGAACTGACGCGGTGGCCGATCGTTACGGTCGTGGCGATCATTACGTTGCGATCCTTGATTATCAGACGTGTCTCGGCGGCGCCCCCCGGGCCGGCTTCCACGTTGGCGGCCACTTGGCCGTGCATTGGCATCATTCATGGTGCGCTCAGGGTACCGGGACCATTGCCATCGCAGGGCGATGCGGACTAAGCTGCACCTTCTATGACTGGAACGTCGGCGCGCCACCTGCTTCTGCTTACGTAGGGCGAACGCGCACATATTCACGTTCGCCCGCCCCCGCCGCCCGGCCGGGGGCACTTCCATTTTTCCGGCCTGTTCTCGTTCACCCATACCATCCGACGCACACGCTCTCAGGAGACACCCCGCATGCCACCCGTCACCGTCACCCCGACACCGATGCCATTCGACAAATACCAACCGTTCGTCCCAATCCAACTCCCGGATCGCACCTGGCCCAACGTCGTGACCAACAAGGCCCCTACCTGGTGCTCGGTTGATCTGCGCGACGGAAATCAGGCCCTGATCGATCCGATGGACCCGGCCCGCAAGATGAAGATGTTCCAGGCCCTCGTAAATATGGGGTTCAAGGAGATCGAGATCGGGTTCCCGTCAGCCAGCCAACCCGACTTCGACTTCGTGCGTCACTTGATCGAAGAGCAACTGATCCCTGACGATGTGCGGATCCAGGTGCTAGTGCAGTGTCGTCAGGAGCTGATCGAGCGCACTTACGAGTGTCTGCAGGGGGCCCGCAGCGCAATCGTGCACTTCTACAACTCAACCAATCCGCTTCAGCGTGAGGTCGTGTTCGGGCTCGATAAGGAAGGCATCAAGTCGATCGCCGTCAATGCCGCCAAGCTGTGCAAAAAGCTCGAGGAGACGATCCCCGACACAGCCATCCGATACGAGTACTCACCCGAGAGCTTCACCCACACCGAACCCGATTTTGCGATCGCGATGTGTGAGGCCGTGATGGACGTGATCGAGCCCACGCCCAACAACCCGATGATCCTCAACCTGCCGGCGACGGTCGAGTGCTACACACCCAACGTGCATGCCGACGTGATCGAGTGGTTCTGCCGAACGATCAAGAACCGTGAATCTGTGTTGATCAGCCTGCATCCTCACAACGACCGCGGGTGCGCCGTCGCCGCTGCCGAACTCGGCCTGATGGCGGGCGCCGATCGTGTCGAGGGAACATTGTTCGGCAATGGCGAGCGCACGGGCAACGTCGACATCATCACGCTGGCGATGAACCTGTTCTGCAACGGAGTCGACCCCGAGCTCGACATTTCTGACATCGATGCCCTGCGTCGAACCGCCGAGTATTGCAACCGCCTGCCGGTCCCCGAACGCCAGCCATACGTCGGCGACCTGGTGTACACCGCCTTTTCCGGTTCGCACCAGGATGCCATCAAGAAGGGGTTCGAGAAACAGGGCAAGGACTACCCCCAGTGGGCCGTGCCGTACCTGCCGCTCGACCCCCACCATGTCGGGCGCAGCTACGAGGCCGTGATCAGGGTCAACTCGCAATCCGGCAAGGGCGGTGTCGCTTACGTGATGAAGGAAGAGTACGGCTTCGACTTGCCGCGCCGCCTCCAGATCGAATTCTCGCGTGCGATCCAGCACGTCACCGAGGACTCTGGCACGGAGATCAGCCCGCTCGTGATGTGGGACACGTTCCAGGCCGAGTACGTCCCCGAACAACCCCGGTTCAGGCTGCGCACACACGAGGTGCACACCAAAGAAGGCCGAACCAAGGTCAGCGCCCAGCTCGAGGTCGATGGCGCTCCGCTTACCTTGGTCGGCGACGGTGACGGCCCAGTCGAGGCGTTCGTAAATGCCATCGTCCAGCATTTCGAAATCGAATTCGACGTTGTCGACTATGCCGAGCACGCCATCGGTCGCGGCAGCAACGCCCAGGCTGTGGCCTATGTCGAGACCACCAACGGTCCCGGCGACATCAAATGGGGGCTCGGCAAAGACCCAAACATCACAACGGCATCGCTGCGAGCGGTGCTGTCAGCCTTCGAACGTCAGCACGGCTGAGTTGGGAGTTGTGCCAGGGAACCCAGCGGATAGGTCGCTTCGCTCCCTTTCATTCCGCATGGTTCCCCCGTAACGATTGGTCGCAGTTCGCCTATCGGCTCACGCTCCTGGCACAACTCCCCACTCCTGCTCTGGTCTAGAGTTCGTCCATGATCACGATGCTGCGACGCTTGTTCTGGTTGGCGCTGATCGGTGGTGCCGGGTACGCCGGCTGGACCGCCTGGCAACGCCATAATGCACCGACGCCTGCCGGCCCACCTGAGTGGCCACTACTCGATTCCACGAGCCCGCCAAAAGCCGCACCTGTCGCTTTCGCCGAGACACCGGACACTGACGCCGACGAATCGACAGCGTCCGGCTCGGATGGCGTCCCGTGGGTCGAACCGCTCGACGGTGGCTGCCCCGACGGTTACCCGATCAAGGCCAACAACAACTCGGGTATCTTCCACATGCCCGGCGGGCGATTCTACGATCGCACGGCTGCCGAGCGCTGCTACGCCCGCCCAGAGGACGCCGAAGCCGACGGGTACCGTGCAGCCAAATCGTGACCGGAAGCTTCGTACCGGAGCCCATCGCACGATGTTGCTGACAAGGGAAATACGGTGAAAGTCAAGGTCGACTTCGACATGTGTTGTTCGACGGGCGGGTGCATGCAGGTCTGCCCGGAGGTCTTTGAGGTCCGCAGCGACGGGTACCTCTACATCCTTCAAGAAGAGCCTGCTGAGCCGTTGCACGACCGGGTCCGCGAAGCCGCTGACCTGTGTCCAACCGCCGCCATCGAGCTCGAGCACTAGGCCAGAGATGCAGCCCGCCGTCGGTTCTTCACGAAATCGACACCTGCACGTTGTGTTCGTGTGCGGCAACGTGACCTACCGTCTGTGACGTGGGCTTTCACGATCAACTGAGCAGATCCTGGACGACCGCCAACTCATTGTTGTGTGTCGGTCTGGATCCCGACCTAGAGCGCTTTCCCAAGGCGTTCGGCACCGGCCACGACGCGGTCTACCGGTTCTGTAAGGAGATCGTCGACGCCACCGCCGATCTGGTGTGTGCCTTCAAGCCCCAGATCGCCTACTTCGCCTCGCAACGAGAAGAAGCCGCACTCGAGCGGTTGTGCAACTACATCCTCGACACCTACCCCGACATCACGCTGATCCTCGACGCAAAACGTGGCGACATCGGGTCGACCGCCGAACACTACGCCAGAGAAGCGTTTGGCCGTTACGGCGCCCACGCCGTCACCGTCAATCCATATCTCGGTGGCGACTCGGTGGCGCCGTTCTTCGCTCACGGCGGCGGCGTGATCGCCCTGTGTCGAACCAGCAACCCTGGCGGCAACGATCTGCAGTCGCTCGACACCGGCGGCCAACCGCTCTACATCCGAGTGGCCGAAATGGTCGCCGGCAAGTGGTCGCAGCACGGTGAATGTGGGCTGGTGGTCGGAGCGACCTTCCCCGACGAGCTGCGGGCTGTGCGGGCGACAGTCGGTGACCTCCCAATTCTGGTTCCCGGGATCGGCGCTCAAGGTGGCGACCCGCAAGCCGCTGTCAGCGCCGGCACCACCGCCGATGGGCGCGGCCTGATGATCAGTTCGTCACGAGCGATCATCTATGCCAGCACCGGCAACGACTTTGCCGAAGCTGCCCGCCAAGCTGCCCTTGAAGCACGACT
Source organism: uncultured Ilumatobacter sp. (assembly GCA_937919625.1). Lineage (GTDB taxonomy): Bacteria > Actinomycetota > Acidimicrobiia > Acidimicrobiales > Ilumatobacteraceae > Ilumatobacter. The sequence goes on along the minus strand of CALFRK010000002.1, from coordinate 50,242 downwards.
CGCCAGCCTCCCGCCCGGCTGGTGACCGAGTTGGGAGTTGTGCCTGGCACATCTCCCAACTGGTGGCAGGATGAGCGGATGACGCCACCGGAACGCCGCACCCGATTCTTCGAGTTGCACGCCCGCCAGCAGGTGTTCGTGATGCCGAATCCGTGGGATGTCGGATCGGCGAAGCTGCTGGCCGGCGCCGGCTTCGAAGCACTCGCCACCACCAGCGCCGGCTTCGCCTGGTCGCGAGGGCGCGACGACTACGGCATGACCCTTGACGAGCTCGTCGAACACGTCCGGCAACTGGCGGCGGCGACCGACCTTCCGTTGAACGTCGATAGCGAACGTTGCTTCGCTGAGGACCTCGAGGGCGTGGCCGAGACGGTCGGCTTGCTGCACGAGGCTGGTGCCGCCGGCTGCTCGATCGAGGACTGGAACGGGCCTGCCGGAATCATCGACCCGATCGAGGTCGCAACCGAACGTGTGGCCGCAGCGTCGAGCGCCGCCGACGTCAGCGGCGAACGGATGCTGCTCACGGCCCGCGCCGAGAATCTCCTCCATGGCGTGTCAGATCTCGACGACACGATCGCCCGCCTAATTGCGTATCGCGACGCCGGGGCCGACTGCGTGTACGCCCCGGGTCTCTCCACGACCGAGCAGATCCGCACCGTGGTAGATGCCGTTGCAGCGCCGGTCAACGTGCTGGCGTGGCCGGGAGGGCCGTCGGTGCCAGAGATCGGCGAAGCGGGCGGGCGGCGGGTCTCGACCGGCGGATCGCTCGCCAGCACCGCATACGGAGCGCTGATGGTGGGTGCCCGCGAACTGCTCGAGTCGGGCACGAGCACCTACCTCTCCACTCGCCTGCAACCCAGCGACCGAGCAACCCTGCAGTAGCAGGCGTTACTAAAGGTGCCTGGCACCTGCGGTAACGGCTAGCTGTGGAGGACCTTGACGCTGAGCACACCGGGGGCGGAGCGAAGCGCCTCGATGACCTCGTTGGGCACCTCGGCCGTGACGGCCAACAGCATCACGGCAGTGCCCTGGGAGGCGACGCGACCCACATCCATGTCGGCGATGTTGATACCGGCATCGCCGAGCAACACGCCGACGGTGCCGATCACGCCGGGACGGTCGTCGTTGGAGATCACCAGCATGTGTTCGGTAGGCGGCACGTCAAAGCCGTGATTGTCAACTTCGACGATGCGCTGTTCGCGACGGCGCCCGGCGAGCGTGCCCGAGATGCTGTGGTCGTCACACCGCAGTGAGATCAGATTGACGTACTCGTCGGTGTTGATGCAGTTGGTCTCGCGCATCGTGATGCCCGCTTCCTTCGCCATCGACGGTGCGTTCACGTAGCTGACGGGATCTTCGCTGATCCTGCTGAAGAAGCCCTTCAACACGGCCAGCCCGAGGATCCTGGTGTCGTACTGGGCGATGTCACCCTCGCAGCACATCTCGAACGAGTCGGGGGCGCTGCCGTGCAACGAGCCGTACAGCCGTCCGAGCGTTTCGGCCAACGGCAGAAAAGGACGGATCGTCTCGTTCGCCTCGGCTGCGTCGACGTTGACTGCCCACGGCACAAAATCACCATCGAGGGCGAGCTGCACCATGTCGGCGATCGCCTCGCCAGCCTTGTCCTGTGCCTCACGTGTTGAGGCCCCGAGGTGCGGGGTCACGACGACCGACGGCAACTCGAACAGCGGCGACTCGGTGGTCGGCTCGACATCGAACACGTCGAGCGCCGCCCCGGCAATGACGCCGTCGCGGATGCACTCGGCCAAGTCGGCCTCGGACACGATGCCGCCCCGCGCGACATTGACGACGCGCAGATTCGACTTGGCTTTGAGCAGCAGGTCACGGTTGATCAACCCGGTGGTTTGCTTGGTCTTGGGCAGATGGATCGTGAGGAAGTCGGATTCGGCGACGACCTGATCGAGCGGCATCAGCTCGACCCCCATCTGTTTCGCACGGTCAGCCGAAACGAAGGGGTCGTAAGCAACTAGGCGCATCTGGAAGGCCTTGGCGCGATCGGCCACGAGCTTGCCGATTCGGCCGAGCCCTACTATGCCCAGCGTCTTGTCGGCGAGTTCGACACCCTCCCAGTCGCTTCGTTCCCAGCGGCCCTGCTTGAGGGCGGCGTGAGCCTGGGGGACGTTGCGGGCCTGAGCCAGCAGCAGAGCCATGGTGTGTTCGGCGGCCGAGATGATGTTCGACTGCGGAGCATTGACCACCATTACACCCCGGGTAGTGGCGGCCGCTACATCAACATTGTCGAGCCCGATTCCGGCCCGGCCAACCACAACGAGATCGACCCCGGCATGCAAGAGTTCGGCGTCGACGTGTGTCGCCGAGCGGATGATCAGGGCATTGGCACCTGCAATCACAGCCAGCAACTCGGTGGGCGAGAGTCCGAGCCGCACATCGACGGTGTGCCCTGCGGAGCGAAGGCGGTCGAGACCGCCTTCGGCAATAGCTTCGGTGACCAGGACGTGCGCCATAGAAGCTCATACCTATCGCTGTCAGCGGCAGGACCCACCCGATTGAACGACTCGTCAACCTGTCGAACGTCGCGTTGGCCGCCAGCCAGGGATATTGCGGGCACCGGCCGGGTACCGTCCAGGCATGGGTGAAGCGAATCTTGAGATTCGAACACTAAACACGGCGGGCGAGATGGCCACGATCGTGAACGTCTTCCAACAGGTGTGGGGGTCGGTGACCCCGATCGTTGGCGTCGAGCTATTGCGAGCAATTTCGCACTCCGGCGGCTATGTGGCCGGCGCCTTTGATTCAGGCAATATCGTCGGCGCATCGTTCGGGTTTCTGGCCCGCCATCACGGCGATGAGGCTCTCCACAGCCATGTCACCGGCATCCTTCCGGGCGTCCAGCACAGCGGCGTCGGCCGCTCGATGAAGAATCACCAACGCGAGTGGGCCGCCGAGCGTGGAATCCCATGGATCACCTGGACCTTCGACCCGCTCGTGCGCCGCAACGCCTGGTTCAACATCGAGGTGTTGAAGGCTGACATCGCCGACTACCTCGTCGATTTCTACGGCGAGATGACCGATTCGATCAATGCCCAAGACGAATCCGATCGTCTGGTCGTCGCCTGGTCGACCGACGAATCAGAACCACGACCGGCACCGCTCGCCTCGGCGACGCGCCACCTGATTGAAACTCCGGACGACATTGTGGTGCTGCGCCGCACCGACTCGAATTCAGCAATCGCGTGGCGACACGACGTGCGCCGCCAGTTCACCGAGTTGTTCGACGCCGGTGGCACAGTCACGGCCTTCACCCGCGAGGGCGCCTACATCATCGATACCCCTGCCTGACCGGACCCCTAATTGAAGGATTGCTGCATGCTGCTCCAACAGCTCGAACTCCGCCGGATCGCGATCGACCTCGTCACGCCGTTCCGCACCAGCTTCGGCGTCGAGTCACGCCGCGACATCTTGCTGCTGCACGTCACAACTGACCAGGGCACCGGGTGGGGCGAATGTGTCGCCATGAGCGAGCCGGCCTACTCGGCCGAGTTCGTGAACGGTGCCGAACTCGCGATCACCGAACACTTTTGGCCGGCGCTGACCGCCGGCGGCACCCAACTCGAGGCCGCCGATGTTGCACACCGGCTGCGACGGTTCTCCGGACATCCGATGTCGAAGGCGGCGCTGGAGATGGCCGTGCTCGATGCACAGCTGCGTGCCGAGGGCACCAACCTTCACGCCTATTTCGGTGGCGACCGCGACCGCGTGCCAAGCGGAGTCAGCGTCGGCATCTTCGATTCGCTGGACCAACTGCTAGCCCAGGTGCAGGCATATGTCGATGATGGATATGCCCGCATCAAGCTCAAGATCGAGCCGGGTTGGGACCTCGAACCAGTGCGCCTTGTGCGTGAGTTGATCGGCCAAGAGATGGGCTTGCAGGTCGATGCCAACACCGCCTACGGCCGGTCCGACATCGAGTACCTCTGTCGACTCGACGAATTCGACCTACTGCTGATCGAGCAACCGCTGGACGAGGAAGACATCCTGGGGCATGCCCAGCTCGCCGCCGCTTCCAACACGCCGGTCTGCCTCGACGAATCGATCGTTTCGCTGCAGACCGCCGCCGACGCGATCGAGCTCGGGGCCGCCGAGATCATCAATATCAAACATGGCCGGGTCGGTGGCTACCTCGAGGCACGCCGCATCCACGACCTGTGCGTCGACCGCGGCATCCCAGTGTGGTGTGGCGGAATGGTCGAGACGGGCATCGGTCGAGCAGCCAATGCGGCGCTGGCGGCGCTGCCGGGGTTCACCCTTCCCGGTGATATCAGCGCATCGAGCCGTTTCTACGCCCGCGACATCGTGACCGACCCGATTGTCGTCGAGGCCGGACACGTCGCCGTGCCGACCGCTCCCGGGCTCGGGTTCGAGATCGACACCGAATTCCTCGACTCGATCACCACGGCTCGCATGTTCCTGTCGGCCTGACGTACTCACCGCCACCCGCCGCAAACCGGTACAGTCCGGGCCATGCACGTGTTCTTGTCCGAGGAATGGATGGCCGCCGCTCACGAGATTCGTGGGCGCTATCACGACCAACTCCCTGAGATCAACGTGTCGGTGCGTATCAATCAGGTCATCACAGAAGTGCCGTTCGGCGAAGGAACGATCAACGCCTACATCGACACCAGCGACGGCGAGTTCCACCTCGAACTCGGCCAACTCGAAGAGCCAGATGCCGTTTTGACGACCGACTACGCCACCGCCAAGGCGATGATGGTCGACCAGGATCCGACCATCGCGATGCAGTCGTTCATGGCCGGAAAGATCAAGGTTCAGGGCGACATGATGAAGCTGATGTCGCTGCAAACGTCGATGCCGGCAAACGAGTTCTCCGAACAAGTATCGGCGGAGATCCTGGCCATCACCGAGTAGCCCCGAGTAGCCGCGAGTCGGGCCGTATCAGTGCTGCTGAACGAACGCCCGCATCGCCTGGTCGAGCTCGTCGAGTCGCCAACGCACGGGATGCTCTATCGAATCGCCGACCAGCGTCCACGACTTCAGTTGGCGGACGGTGCCGCCTTGCGCGTAAAACGTTTCACCGTTGAACGGACACGTCGCGCCGGCCAAGTATGCAACCAACGGCGAGGTGTTGGCTGGGTCCCACTCGTCGAAGCCATCGACCGGCGGTTCCATGATCTCGGTCAGACCCGGGGACGCAAGTGTGAGCCGAGTACGCGCCCCCGGCACAACACAATTCGACACGACGCCATAGCGGATCAGCTCTTTGGCTGCTATCTGGCTGAATGTAACGATTCCTGACTTGGCAGGTCCGTAGTTGGCCTGGCCCGGATTGGCGTAGATGCCAGAGGTCGAACTGGTGTGGACCAAGTTGCGCCGCCGGACGACGCCGGCCTTGTGCCGTTCACGCCAGTGGACGGCAGCCCATCTCGTGGGAGCAAAATGACCCTTCAGGTGCACTCTGATGACCTCATCAAAGTCGTCTTCACTCATCTTGATCAGGGTGCTGTCGCGTAGAATGCCGGCGTTGTTGACCAACACGTCAAGGTCGCCATAGGCAACGATCGCGGCCGTGACCATCGCCTTGCTGCCTTCCCACGACGACACGTCGTCGAAGTTCGTCACCGCCGTTCCGCCCGCTTGGCGAATCTCGGCGACCACATCGGCGGCGGGCGATCGATCGCCCCCGGTTCCGTCATTGTCGACCCCGATGTCATTCACCACGACCCTGGCACCCTGCGAGGCGAGATAGAGCGCATGTTCGCGCCCCAGTCCGCGGCCGGCGCCCGTCACGATCGCTACCCGACCATCGAGTTCGACCATACGGCAACTGCTCCTCTACTTCGGCGGGTTGCGCCGGCGACTGCTCGCTCGCCGGCTGTCCGCACCGTAGCAATTCGTATGCGCGGCGAGTATAGTCGCCGGCCGTCGATGGTGCCTTGTGAGCTTGTGGAAGGATCATTCGATGGATTCTGCCGACATTCCGATCCTTGACGAGCTGGTTTTGACGGTGGTGGTCGACAACGAGACCGACACGCTGTCTAGCGTCGATGTCGGAGTCGCCCAAGTGCCCGAGGTGGCGTCTTTGCTTGGCCGCATCGTGCCGAGCCGTGAATATCAAGGACACGCCGGCATCTGTGTTTTCGATCAACTCTGCGTTGCATGTCATGGGCTTTCGGTGCTTGTCACGGGGCGAAGCGGTACAGAAACTCGAACCGTTTTGTTCGATGTCGGACCGTACGGTGACGTCTGGCTCGACAACGCCGACCGGCTTGGCATCGACCTCTCAGCGATCGAAGTGTTGTTCCTGTCGCACTGGCACTGGGACCACAGCGGCGGCCTGGCGGTCGCGATCGAGGCGATCAGCGCCGCCCGCGCCACCGCCGGACTCGCCGCCCTCGTGGTGGATCTCCATCCCGACCGACCCGACCAGCGCGGTGTGCTATTGCCCTCGGGGACAATGGCACTGCTGCCGCCTGAGCCAACCTTGGCCGAGATCGAGGCCGCCGGCGGCCTAATCGTCACCAGCGCCGCGCCGCACCCGATCGGCGGTCTGTTCGTGGGGAGCGGCCTCATCGACAGGGTCACGACGTACGAGACCGGTCTCGTTGGGCACCATAGTTTCCGAGGCGACAACTGCGAGCCCGACCCGCTTATCCTCGACGAACGATTCCTCGCCGCTCGGGTGCGCGGTCGTGGCGTGTCGGTGCTGTCGGCGTGTTCGCACGCAGGTGTCGTGAACGCCTGTCTTGGAGCGATGACACTTTTTCCCGACGACCCGATCGACGTCGTGCTGGGCGGTTATCACCTAGCGGGCGCAGGGATGGAGCAGCGCATCGGTGACACGGTGCGAGACCTGACCGAGCTGGTTCGCCCGCGTATCGTTGCCCCCGGCCACTGCACGGGCTGGCGCGCCAAGGCTGCCCTTTCGGCTGCATTCGCACCAGGGCGATACGGGCCCAGCTTCGTCGGAACCAGATATCTGCTGACGGCCGAAGACCCGCCCGGCGGCTACTGATCACGCGTCGAGATCACCAAACTCGTAACAGCGCATCACTCTCACACCCGTCGTTGGAGACGGCCCGAACACGACACGACGTCAGCCTGTGAATGTGAGCGGTACAACCGTCTTGATGATCGGTGGGCAATCGGGTCCCGTGCCGCACCCGCCAGGATCGTAGGCGACCAACTCGATCGGGCCGGCCGGGGCGTCGAGGGTGATCGTCACCTCGAAGCTCGCCCATGTTCCCCATGCCCCAGCGGTCACCGGTGAGAGACCGCCGATCTGCTCACCGTTTGCCCAGACTTCGATCGGAAACTGAGCCTCGAAGACATCTCCCTCACCGGTGACTGTAAAGGTGCTGCCCACGTTGGCGTCGTGGGCGGGTGTGTCGATGATGACGCTGCCCGAAAGGGTCCGGTCGACGTGCATCCGTGCCAGCGGCTCGTTGAGGATTACGCCCTCACCTCCGAGAAACTCGATCGGCTGACCTTCCAGCATGAACAGCGCGCTGTCGGCGGCATCAAACTGGGTCGCGGTGAACACGACCTGAGCGATGCGGGCCATCATCGACAACGATCCACCGCCGCTTTCAAACTCGGAACTCAGGTCGACCGTGGCCAGGCCGTCGGCCAGGTTGACGTCGAGCAGTTTGGTGCCCTCGGGCACGATCGAAATCAGTCCGTCGGCCCGTTCGGCAGCGGTTGGGCCGACGAGCAACTCGGTGAGCGCGCCACGCAGAACGGCAGGGCCAGGCACGAGGCGGTGGGCGATCACGAGCCGCTCGTCGCGTAGAAAGTAGACCTTGATGTCGGTGAGGCTTGGCGCCGTCGTGGAGGTCGGCGGTGTTGTCGTCGTGGTCGTGACGGCCGGCATGGTCGGCTGCGGGGTCGTGGTCGAAGCGATGGTCGTGACACCCGGCTCGCTGGTCGTGGTCGGTATTGGCTGAGTAGTGGGCGAAGACGACAAAGCGGTCACCGTTGACGTAGTCGCCGATTGATCGCCAGACGCGCACGACGAGACGGCAACAAGGAAACCGATCATCAGCCCGATCCGCAGGCGTCTCATGGCTCGCTCCTATTCCATCTCAAGGAATTGCGCTCCTGCAATATTGTGGTCCTCCGGATCAGCAAACGTTCAGAGCCGAAAGTCCCTATCAAGGCCAGCGCTCGTTGTCGCCAGCGCAACGACCCCGCAACGCGTGCACATCTTGCGCACTGTCTACGCAACCAGATCACGCGTTCGCTGAACGGCGGGTCGAGGGTTTATAGGGCTTTGAACTGAACAACGGTGCCGCGGTGGAAGCTGTCGCCGACCTTTGGCACCCCGCCGTCGATCGTGTACTCGCGGACCTCGCCTTGGGCGTCGCCAAAGATCAGTTCTGCTCCGAATCCCGCTTGGCTCAGCAGCACAGCCGCTTCGTCGAAATTGGCGGCAGCCCCGAGGTCGGGAAAGGCCACGAGATCGGGGCCCTTCGACACGATCACCGACATGTCGTCGCCGCGCGCCACCTCGGTGCCAGGCTCGAGATTCTGGCTGATTACGAGTCCGGGTGGAACCTCATCGCTGAACTGCGGAGCTTCCTCGGTAAGCACCAGGCCCAATGAATCGAACTCGACCCGAGCATCGCCGAGCAGAACACCGACCACGTTCGGAATCGAACGCGGGGCAGGTCCGAGCGAGACGACCAACCGAATGCTGGTGTGCGGCTCGACCAGCGAGCCTGTCGACAGCGTTGGGTCACCTGGAACCGACCATGAGATCACTACACCATCTGTCACGACCTCGTCGAACTGTTCGACCGGTTCGACATCGAGGCCGCGCTCGATGAGGCGGGTCTGAGCCTCGCTTAAAAGCACGCCTGTCGAATCCGGCAACTCGCGCAACGTCGGACCGTCGCTGACGACAATCAGAAACGGTTCACCCTCGGCCAAATCGATACCTGCCTGCGGTGCCGTGCGCCAGACCTGGCCAACGATTGGCACGACGTCGTTACGTTCACGCTGAACGGCGATCTCCCAACCGTTGGCAGCGATCAGATTTAGAGCTTCCGCCTCGGGAACGCCGACGAGTTCGGGTACCCGATACACGGGAGTGCGGAAAAGTTGCGTGGCCAACACGCCCAGCACAGATAGCGCCGCCAGCACTATCACCGACAAGACAATCTTCCACGGAAACCCCCGGGGGCGGCGCCGCCCCCCGACGGGGGCAGTTCCAACGGTGGGCATCACGCGGGTCGCCGGTGCTGACGAGAGATAGGGCTCGGATTCCTGCTCAGATGCAGGCACGGCGACGGAGTTGCGCTGGATATTCGCACCAATACCCGTGTCGAGCGGAAGGATCACGAGTTCCTCGGTACCTACCTGTGGCACAGCGATATCGATGTCTTCTCCGGCTGCGTCGTCGACGGCGCTACCGCTCGCGTCTATCGCTTCGACCAAGTCATCGGCATCTGGCTCGTCGAGTGGAATCACGACCAGCGCCGGCGCGGTGCCCTCGCCACCGGGACGGAATACGCCGCCGGTCGGATCATCGGGAGACCTGAGCTGCTCGGCGGGGGTGTCGAAGAGGCCGGTCGACAACAACGGCAACGGCTCAGGCCGCGGCAGCTTCGACGCAGCGTGCATCAGCTCTTTCCCGAACTCGGCGGCGGTTGCCCGATCGTCTGCAGCGGGGCGGCCGGCCCGCTCGAACACGGCCGCCAATGGGCCGAGATCGGCCGAGACGGGCATCAGCTTGCCCACACGCGCCGACAGTGAAGCGACGGTCGAGTCGTTGCGGAACGGAAGCACGCCGGTTACGGCCTCATGCAGCGTCAGACAGAGCGCATAGACGTCGGTCGTACCGTCGACCGAATGGGACAGGCCCTGCTCGGGCGAGGCATACCAGGCGACATGGGTGGGCACCGAGTCAGGTTGCTCCCACACCGGCTCGCCAAGCAGACGGGCGAGGCCAAAGTCGATGATGCGCAAACGGCGATCATCGCCGAACACCAGCTTGGAAGGGGTCAGTTCGGTGTGCACGAAACCGCGCCGGTGGGCATAGTCGAGGCCCCGGCATGCCTCCAGGCCGATCCCCAGCGCCTGCGAGGGCGACAGCCGCCGCCCGCGGTCGAACAGGTCGCGCAGACTCCCGCCGGTCAGCGCTTCGATCACCACATAGGCGGTCGAGGTATTGCCAACCCGGGCCATACCCCAGTCGTAAACGGCGGCGATGTTGGGATGGCTCATCGCTGCGACCGAGCGGATCGACTCGTCGAACTGGGCTCGGAACGATGGCGAGGCTGCCAGACTTGAGCGGATCAGCTTGAGGGTCACATTGCGCCCGTGCTCCTCGTCTTCGGCGACATAGATCGCCGTGTTGGCGCCTTCGGACACGAGCCGGCGCACACGAAAACGATCAGCAAACAATGTGTCGACCAGCTGAGCGGGGTCGACGGGGTCACCGGGGGGTGTCACGCTGGAGCTCACGATGCCCGAACGCTATCGCTTGCCCCTCCCCCGCGGGGTGACGCCCCGCCAGCAAACTTGGCCGCAGAGGTGCCGACGGTTCCGGTGACGCGCCCGGCATGATGGTGGGCGTGACCAATCCGGACACCAAACACGAACTCGGTGGCGACACGGCAAACCTGCCCGCCGCCGATGAGGCAATGGTCGCAGGGGCCGCGCCCGGGCGTCGCGTCGACAAGACGTTGCTGATTGTCAGCCTGCTGGTCGGTCTCGGATTGGCGCTGGTCGTGCGAGGCGTGTTGGTCGGAATCACCGGAGAAGAACGCTCCAACTTGCCTGACCTGATCGAACAGGTCGATCCGGTGCCCGAATCGGTGCAAGTGGTGAGCCAGAGCAGCGTGTTCGTCGACCTCGCAACGGGCTACACGGGTGTGCTGGTGATCGACGGGATCGAAATCGAAACCGTCAGTGTCGACGAGCTGGGCAGCATCGAGGTAAAACCCGGCGAGCAGATCGACCTGCCCTCGGTGACGATCTTCGCGCCCGGCAATGCCACATTGACATTCGCTCCGGGTGCAGGTGCAGCGATCACCGAATTCACCGAGGGCGAGCACCGGGCCGAGGTGATCTATTGGAAGATCGACGAGGGCCGCCAGCGTGCTCGCAGCTACACCTGGACGTTCCAGGTCATCTGACCAACGCTCGGTGATTTCCTAACGCAGGGCCGCCTCAACGGCGGCCTCTGCATGCAGGCGGGTCGTCGGGAAATAGGGCACCGTCATGTCGTCAGGGCCGACCAGTAGCTCGATCTCTGTGCACCCAGCGATCACTCCCTCAGCACCCCGCCCGATCTGGGTGTCGATGATGTCGAGGTAGCGCCGCTTCGAGTATGGATCCACGACGCCACGCACCAGCTCGTCATAGATCACGTCGTGGACCGTTGTACGGTCTGGTTCGTCAGGCACGATCACGTCGAGGCCATGACGCTCGACCCGGCCGCGGTAGAAGTCGTGCTCCATCGTGTAGCGGGTGCCTAGCAGGGCGACCCGTTGCACGCCGGCGGCTTGCACTGCACGAGCGGCTGCATCCGCCACGTGCAGGAACTCGACATCGATCGCCGCCTCGATCCGATCGGCTAGGAGATGCATGGTGTTGGTGCACAACACGATTATCTCGGCACCGGCGTCTTGCAGCATCTTGGCATCGGTGGCGAGCAGATCGCCCGCCGCGTCCCAGTTCCCCGACGCCTGCAGCGCCTCGATGCGAGCGAAGTCATAACTGCGGATGATCAGATCGGCCGAGTGGGTACCGCCGAGCCGAGCGCGCACACACTCGTTGATGATCCGCTCGTACTCGATCGAGCTCTCCCAGCTCATCCCTCCCAATAGCCCGATCACCTTCATGACGCTGCAACCAAAGTCATTCCGGGATCTGGCCGGTTGCCAGCAGGTCGGAGAAGCGGTCGGCAGGGACGATCGGGATGCCGTTGGCTTCGGCCTTCGTCAGCTTCGAGGCGCCGGCACCCTCGCCGACCACCAGTGCGAACGTCTTTTTTGACACGCTGCCGGGGCTCTTTCCACCCCGTGAGGTGACGGCATTTTCGGCCTCCTCGCGGTTGTAGCCGGGGATCGCGCCAGTGACGACGACGGCCTTGCCCTCCAGCGTCTGCTCGATCGCCGCCTTCGCCGCTTGCCTTGCGGCGGCCTCCTGCTCGCTGCCGAAGTTGACGCCGGCAGCCCCGAGTCGGTCGATCAGGCCGCGGTTCGAGGGCTGCTCGAACCACTGGCTGACCGTTGCAGATATGACAGCACCGACCCCTTCGACGGCCGAGCGTTCGCCATCGGTGGCCTCCATTACGCGGCGCAATGTGCCGAACTCGGCGGCCAACGCCTGGGACGCACTCGGGCCGAGATGCTTGATGCCCAACGCCGTCAGCACCCTTGGAAGTGGCCGATCTTTCGACTCCTGGATGGCAGCCACCAGTTTCTCGGCGCTCGGTCTGGCGAACCCCTCCAACGGCTCGACCTGTTCTGCTGTCAGCAAATAGATGTCGGCGACGTCACGCACCAACTCGGCGGCGGTGAACTGCACGACAGTTCGTTCGCCGAGCCCCTCGATGTCCATCGCACCGCGGGAGGCCCAGTACATGATCTTCTGATCGCGCTGAAACGGGCAGGCAGGTTCGACACAGCGTGTGTTGGCCTCGCCCTCGGGCCGCACCAGCAGACTACCGAGCGAGCACGGACACGTCGTCGGGAACTGCCATGGCTCGGTGCCCTTCGGCCGCTTCTCGAGGACAGGCCCGACCACCTCGGGAATCACGTCACCGGCCTTGCGGACGATCACCGTGTCGCCTGGCCGAACATCCTTGATCGCCACCTGGTCCTGGTTGTGAAGCGTTGCCATCGACACCGTCGAACCGCCGACAAACACCGGCTCGAGTATCGCGAACGGAGTCGTGCGGCCGGTTCGGCCGACGGATACTTGGATTGCGCGCAGCAGCGTCGTGCGCTGCTCGGGTGGGAACTTGTAGGCGATCGCCCAACGTGGAGCGCGCGACGTGAACCCAAGCATTGCCTGCTGCGCCAAGTCGTCAACCTTGATCACGACGCCATCGATCTCGTAACCCAGGTCGTGGCGGTGCTCTTGCCGGAACAAGCAATACTCAGCGACGGCTTCGATCGTGTCGATCGAGCGAACCTCCGGATTGATCGGAAAGCCGATCTCGCCGACGAAATCGAGCGTCTGGCGATGCGTGAAGAAGTCGGGCCCGCCGACCACTTGCCCGACCTGATAGGCCCAAAACGACAGACGCCGTTTCGCCGTCTTCGCAGGGTCCTTTTGGCGCAGGCTGCCGGCGGCGGCATTGCGGGGATTCACGAGTGGGCTTTCACCGGCGGCCTTGGATTCGACGTTGAGTGCCTCGAACACGGCGGTTGGCATGTACACCTCGCCGCGCACCTCGACGACGTTGGGCACGTTGTCGCCCGTCAGCCGCTCGGGAACATCATCGATCGTGCGGACATTGCCGGTGACGTCCTCGCCGACGCGCCCATCGCCGCGGGTCGCCGCCCGTACAAGGATGCCGCTCTCGTAGCGCAGACTCATCGCCAAGCCGTCGATCTTCAACTCGGCGACGAAGCGCGGCACCACACCATCGAGCCCCTTCACGACACGGTCGGCCCACGCCCGCAGTTCGTCGCCGTCCATGGCGTTGTCGAGGCTGGTCATCGGCACCGCGTGGGTGACCGGCGCAAACGTAGCGCCGGCGATTCCGCCGACATCGCGTGTTGGCGAGCCGTCATCGGCCAGTTCGGGAAACTCGGCCTCGAGCGCCCTCAGTTCGCGGGCGAGAACGTCGAAGTCGCCGTCGAGCAGTTCGGGGGCATCGAGTTCGTGATACAGCCGGTTGTGGTGAGCGACCTGCTGGCGAAGTTCGGCGATCCGATCGCGGGCTGTGGCCACATCGTGCGTCTCAGACATCGGAACCGAGTGTAGAGATCGAAGCCGAGACGAAACTGCAGTTGGGAGATACTTCACTCCGCTCCGCTTCATTTCGCATAGATCCCCCGAAACAACTGGTCGCAGTTCGCCCGTCGGCTCACGCTCCTGGCACAACTCCCAACTCAGGCGCCGAGTACGAACTGGGCGGCCGCAGCCTCGCTGCGCACCGACCGGCTTACGTCGCGTAGCGAGTGGCACAGCCGTTCGGCGACGCTGACACTGTGGGTACCCAGCCCACACTCAGGGGTGAGCAGGCTTTGGGTGCGCAACAGACCGGCGTCACAGCCGCGTTGCACCAGTTCGCACCACACTTTCGCCAGCTGATGCCACGACCGCGTCGAGGTGACTCCGATCGGCCCCCCGGTGGCCACCGCACCCCACGCAATCCAGCCACCGTTACGAAGGAAGCGGTCGAGGTAGCCGGCCAACGGCACGAGCGACATCGAAGCCGGCAGCGACAGAACACACGGCCCTGACTCGAGCAGCGTGGCTACATCGGCGTCACCGCAACAGTGAACGCCGATCGTCGCCTTCGGTTCGAGCACCGCCATCGCCTCTGAAAGCAGATCGATCGCCTGATCCGGCGCAATCGGAAAGTCGCGCGACATCAGACCATCCGCGAACGGTTCGTCGAGCACCACGAGTTGTGGTGAGTTCGGCAGCGCCGCAGTCACCGCCGCCGACAGCGCACGCAGGTGATCGCTGACCGCCTGCACCGCCACAGCGAAGGCGACGGCGGGAGACGCCCCGGCGCGTCGCAGCGCCACGCCGACGCTGATCGGCCCGACAAACTGCCACTTGATCGGCCCTTCGTACCCCCGCTCGGCTGCCGTGTCGAGAAATGTTCGAAACCCGACGAAGTTGTCGCGCCACAGATCGGTGTCGACTGAAGCCGTCGGATCGAGACGCTCGACATCGATCGCGACCGTGCCGTATTGGCCCAGTGTGACGCCAGCAGCGCCGACCAATGCCTGCGCGATTACGGACTCGGCGGGCGAACGTCGAGGCAGGCTGGGGATCGCCGGCACGTCGTATGCATCGAGCGCAAACTCGGCCGCCTGGGCGGCGTTGCGGTGCGGAAGGCTGCCGATCCCAGTCGTCGAGCCCGGTTCGATCACATCTAGCGCTCGGCCCGGCGCGGCCGGGCAACCACCCGCCGGTGACTGCGCCGCGTCACCTCTGGTTTCGACACCCTCCATGCCCTGCCTATGGTGACACTTCGGCGCCGCCGGAGACGATTTCTTCCGGACCAGTCGCTGCTTCGGAGCGGCTCGGGGCTGCGGATCCCGATGTGACACGCCAGACTGTCGACGTGCCAAACGCCCGCTCGGTCGAAGGATTGCTCCCGTGGATACTGCGGTTGGTGTGGGTCGCGGTGCTCGTGTTCGGCGGCAACGCGATCGCACAAGCGACCACAACGAGCGGCCCCGTCGTCGCGTCGGTGGCAACGTGGGGGGCCGCCGGTGCATGGTTGATCGGCGTGGCGGCGATGGCAATACCCGCCGTCGTCAGCCTTACCGCCACTCGCGCCGTGGTCCCCCTTTCGGTGCCAATCGCAGTCGTCGCATGGTTGGCAGGGGCCGATGCCGTCGATGGGGCACTCTTGCTCGGCGTGGCGATGCTGTCGACCGTGCTCGCATTCTCCAGCGATATCGGTCGCGGGTTCGTGCAGGCATCGGCCTACGGCGACGAAGACCGCCACCTCCTGCGCCCACCGGCCGCCTACACACTCGCCGTGCTGGTTAGTTGGTCGGTGTGCGCCGCTGCGGCAATCAGCGGTCCGTTGTTGCTGGGGGCGCACTCTTGGGTACTCGGCGTCGTGTTGACCACGTTCGCGGGCAGTGCCGCGGTTTGGGCTTGGCCACGTTGGCATCGCCTGTCGAACCGATGGTTCGTGGTGGTACCGATCGGGCTCGTCATCCATGATCCTCTCGTATTGGCCGAAACCGTGATGCTGCGCCGCCAAGAGATCGCCACGGTGCGTCTGGCCCCCGTCGATACGGAAGCGGCCGACCTCACTGGTCCGGCTGCCGGCCACGCGATCGAGATCGCCACGACCGAACCGGTGACGGTAATCTTCGCAGCCACGCCACGAGAACCGCGTGGCAAAGCGATCCATCTGACCGCCTGTCTGGTCAGCCCGACGCGGCCGGGTCGCGCTCTGGCCGCCGTCGGTCGACGCCGCCTGCCTGTGGGCTGAGGCTGTGGGCGGTGCGGCTCAACGCGTCGCCGTACCGCCGCCCAGCACACATTTGTCGGCAAGATCGTAAAACACGACGCTCTGGCCGGGAGCGATACGACGCTGGGGCTCGTTCCACGTCACGCGAACCGAGCCTCCGGCAACCTTGCCGGCGATGTCGTTGGCGATTGTCGCCGGTTGCGGCACCCCATGTGCGCTGCATTGCACCAACACCGCGCCGTCGACCGGCGCCTCGATCCAAGTCGCACGCTCAACCACCATTGTCGTACGAAACAGGTCATCGTCGTCGCCCACCACCACCGTGCCGTTGGGCACGTCGACATCGACGACATAACGCTTGGGCCCCCCACCAGGCAGGCCGATCCCCCGCCGCTGGCCGATCGTGATCATCTCGACGGCCTCGACCTTGCCAAGGGCCGAGCCAGAGGTATCGACCACACGTCCCTGGCGGAACGAGATGCGGTCGCCCAGGAATGTCTGGCGGCCACCGGTCGACGTGATGAAGCAGACATCCTGGCTGTCGGGCTTGGAGGCGGTGCGCAGGCCCATCTCACTGGCCAGCCGCCGCACCTCGGTCTTGTCGATGTCGCCGACCGGAAACAGGGTGCGCCCAAGTGCCGCCTGATCGAGCATGTGCACGACATAACTCTGGTCCTTGGCGTTGTCGGCGCCGCGCTCGAGCGAGAACGATCCGTTTGCGGCCCGACCGATACGTGCGTGGTGCCCGGTAGCCACAGCATCGAAGCCGAGCTGGTCGGCGCGCACCAACAGGCGATCGAACTTGACGTGCCGATTGCACTCGATACACGGATTTGGTGTGACGCCAAGAGCATGGTCGCGCACATACGGTTCGACGACATGAGCGTTGAAGTCGTCACCGAAGTTGAACACAAGATGATCGATATCCAGCTGCTGGGCGACGCGACGAGCGTCATCGACGTCGCTTACGCTGCAACACCCCGTGTCGCTGTCGCCGCCCCACAGCTTCATGGTGACTCCGACGACTTGGTGACCGGCGCGCAACAACAGCGCCCCCGCCACGGACGAGTCGACGCCGCCACTCATGGCGAGCATCACCTTCACGATCGGTGCACCATCATGGTCGAGCAACCGCGACCCGCCGCAGGTGCTGCACACTGGAGGCAACCACGTCGATCGCCCGCTCGATGTCGTCGACAGTTGTGGTGTGGCCGAGCG
Organism: uncultured Ilumatobacter sp.; assembly: GCA_937919625.1. Lineage (GTDB taxonomy): Bacteria > Actinomycetota > Acidimicrobiia > Acidimicrobiales > Ilumatobacteraceae > Ilumatobacter. Next base: position 32,898 of record CALFRK010000002.1, on the reverse strand, counting down.
TCATCCGCAAGGCGCCCATCGCCAGCGAGTGTTCGACCCCCATCGCCGCCAGAACGTGCGACGGCTCCATAGCCCCGCTCGCGCACGCCGAAGCAGCGCTGGCACAGACGTCGGCTTGGTCCAGTAGAAACAGCAACGATTCGCTCTCGATCCCGTCGAGGCAGACATGCGCCGAGCCGGCGGTCTTGCGATCGCGTTGCACGGTTTCGACGACACCCTCGATCGCACCAGACAGTCCGTCGATCAATCGATCGCGCAAGCCGGCGAGACGGGCGTTCTCGCTGATCCGTTGGTGATCGGTTTCGACGAGAGCAGAAGTGAGAGCAGCGATGCCGGCCACATTGTGGGTGCCGCTGCGGCGTTCGCGCTCTTGTCCTCCACCGCTGATCAACGGGGCGAGCTTGACACCATCTCGGATCGTGAGCACGCCGACGCCCTTCGGGCCGCCGAACTTGTGAGCGCTGAACGACATGAGATCGACGAGTGGGGCGATCTGGCGTAGATCCAGCCAACACACCGCCTGTACGGCATCGGTGTGAAGAAGGGCGCCCGGAGCCAACGACCGAACGAGTCGGGACACGGCCGCCAGGTCGGTGATCGTGCCGACCTCATTGTTGACCGCCATCACGCTGACGATCGCCACATCGGGTGAGAGTACGTCGGCCAGTTGGTCGAGATCGATGTGCCCCGCTGTGTCGGTACCTACGACGATCCCGCCACGGTGCTCGGTCGGGTGCAGTACGGCTGGGTGTTCAGCAGCACCACATACGGCGAGCCCGCCGACACCGAGAATCGCCGTATTGTCGGCCTCGGTACCGCAGCCGGTGAACACGACCTCGCCCGGGGAGACCCCCAGCACCTCGGCGACCTGGTCACGCGCCTCATCGACTGCGCGCCGCGCGTCGCGAGCGAACCGGTGCGAACCACTCGGGTTGGCGAACCGCTCGGAGAAGAACGGGAGCATCGCCTCGACCGCGCCCGGACGCATTGGCGTCGTAGCAGCATGGTCGAGATAGGTGATGGCCACGCACGCACGCTATCTCGGGCGTCACGACCCCGGCCGCCAGCTACCGTGACCGGACCAGACGACCGGACCAGACTAAGGGGGCACGGATGAAGGGCTATGACGACACCAGCTATGGCGCCGCCTTCGCCGACGTGTACGACGACTGGTACAAGGACATCTCCGACATCGACGCAACGATCGCCGACCTACTCGATCTCAGCGGTGGTGGTCAGATCCTCGAACTCGGAGTCGGCACCGGCCGTTTGGCGATTCCGCTCGCATACCACCACGACGCCAACGCAATCCAGGTGTTCGGAATCGACTCCAGCGAGCCGATGCTCACCAAGCTCCGCGATCGCGACCACGAACACCGCGTCAAGGCGTCGCTCGGCGACATGGTTGACAACCTGCCAGAGGGTCCGTTCGCCCTGGTGTTCGTCGCCTACAACACGATCTTCAATCTGCGAACCCACCAGGCTCAGGCGGCATGTTTCGCTGCGGTCGCGGCGCGGCTGACGCCGGGGGGACGGTTCGTGATCGAAGCATTCGTTCCCGATCATCCACCTCGCCACGGCGACGACATCTCCGTCCGTTCGCTCGAGTCCGACCGGGTCGTGCTCTCGATCTCGCGTCACGATGCCGAGCAACAGTTGGCTGAGGGCCAGTTCGTGGAGATCACCGAGGCCGGTGGTGTGCGGCTTCGTCCGTGGTCGATCCGGTATGCGACGCCGAGCGAGCTCGACGAGATGGCCACGGTCGCTGGACTGGCGCTGGAACAGCGCTGGGAAGGCTTCGGGCGCACCGAGTTCGGCGCCGACTCGGCCCGCCACGTGTCGGTCTACCGGGCACCCTGATTCCAGCTCCTGGCGAATGGTCAACTTCTTGTGGTGGCTGGCCCTATCCTGGGAAATCTCATGAGCCAGATGCGGTTGAACCAGCTGACCGGCCGGTGGGTCACCATCGTTGCCGAGCGGGCACAGCGCCCGACCGATTTCGCGGCACGCTCCGATCTGCAAGCGTTCGAGTCCGACCGCCCGTGTCCGTTCTGCCCCGGCAACGAAGAGTCCACACCGCCGGCGCTCGAAACGGTCGGCGAGGAGGGCGACTGGGAGGTCCGCGTGATCCCCAACCTGTACCCGGCGTTCCACGGCGACGACGGCTTCGCCGTGCACCACGACGGCCCGGTACACGTAATGGCCGAGGGCACCGGTATTCACGAGGTGTTCGTCTACTCGCGCCACCATGATCTGTCGCTCGACCGACTCGACGATCGCGATGCGGCGCAGTTCATGCTTACGCTCAAGCGGCGCTTCATCGAGCACGCCAGAATTCCCAACATCCGCTACACGCAGGCGATCGTCAATCACGGTCGCGAGGCCGGCGCCTCGATCGCTCACCCGCACGGCCAGCTGCTCGGCCTGCCGTTCGTGCCGGGTGAGGTGCTCGACGAAGAGCGTGCCTTCGCCCGCTTCGCGGGCGGCTGCCTGCTGTGCACCACGGTCGAGGCCGAGATCGCCACTGGCGAGCGGGTCGTCTACGTCAACGACGACGTCGCCATCTTGTGCCCCTACTGGAGCGGCTCACCGTTCGAGCTCCTGATCGTGCCGCGCCGTCACGAACTTCATCTCCAAGACGCCGACGACGAATCTCTGGCGGCGGTCGGTCGAGCATTGCGCGACGCCACCGCCTTCCTCAATAAGGCGATCGGCGACGTGGCTTACAACGTCGGATTCCACACGGCACCGCACGCCCACACTGGCGAGTATCACTGGCACATCCACGTCTGGCCCGTGCTGGTGACCCAGGCCGGGTTCGAGCGTGGCACGGGCGTACTGATCAATGTAATGCCGCCCGAACAAGCAGCCGAGACGTTGCGCAACGCAGCATCGCTGTCTCGCGTCTGAGGCGCCGCTTCGGTGGGGCGCATCTCTGTCTCCGTCGAGATCGACGCCCCACCCACGGCGGTCTGGACCGTAATCGAGCCGATCGAGCGACATGTCGATTGGATGACCGACGCCCGGGCGATCCGATTCGACAACGATCAAACCCGAGGCGTCGGCACACGTTTTGTCTGTGACACCAAGGTCGGACCGATCACACTGGCGGATCAGATGGAGATCACCGACTGGGCACCGCCCAACCGCATGGGGGTTCGCCATAGCGGCATCGTCACCGGCGTCGGGGCCTTCGAACTCGAAGCGATCGACCGCGGGCGCCGCACCCGATTTACCTGGGACGAAGAGCTGCGCTTCCCCTGGTACCTCGCCGGACGGCTGGGCGAAACAATCGGTGACCCACTGGTGATCAAGCCAATCTGGAGACGTAATCTGCGACACCTCAAGAACCAGATCGAGTTACTCCAGGTGCCAGCTAGGCACCAACGGTAACGCCAACCGCCTCAGCTGATGGCCCGCACCGCGGCGGTGACGGCAGCACCGATCACGATCACCAGCACCAGCGGTGCTCGGCGCCATGCCGCAAACGTCGCCGCACCCACACCGAGGGCGCGGGCATCGAGCACGAGATCCTGACCGACCGAGAACGTGTCTTTCACGATCAAAGCCGTGATCAAGGCGGCAGGGATCAGGATCAGGCAACGATCGACCACCTTCGGCAGCGTCCGCGCCCCGATCAACACGAGACCGAGCACCTTGCAGGTGTAAGCACCTGCAGCGAGCACCAGTACGAGCGTCCAGCTGATCTCGTTCATGGACGTCGCACCCCGACCAGCACCGCAACACCAGCGCACAGGATCGACATCCCGATCGGTACGAACGGAATGGTGACGAGGCAGATCACGCCGCCGAGCACCCCTGCCAACCGCCCATTTCGAGTTGAGAAATGGGGGGCGACCATCGCCACAAAGCCGGCCGGAAAGGCCGCATCGAGGCCAAATGTCTCTGGATCGATGCTGGACCCGGCGATCGCCCCGATCAGCGTGCCCAAGTTCCAGAATACGTATACCGAAAGCCCGGTGATCCAGAACGCCGTCGCCCGTTCACGGCGGTCGGTCTGGGCGGTCGCCATCGCCGTCGACTCGTCGATCGTGAGTTGAGCGGCGATCAGTCGACGGGCCAGCGACCCATCGAGATGGCGGGCCATCGTCAACCCGTATACACCATTGCGGGCCGCCAACAACATGGCGCTGCTGATCGCGGCACCCGTGGTTCCGCCGCCATCGATCACGCTGACGGCGGTGAACTGGGAGGCGCCGGTGAACACCAGCAACGACATCACACACGCCTGCAATACCGATCCCCCAGCCGATACTGCGCCGACCCCGAACACGATCCCGAACACCCCCACGACCGCCCCGAGCGTCACGCTGGCCGACACGACACGACGCAGCTCGGGTGTGAGATCGAGCGCCGAAGGCATCCCGCCGAGGCTAGACACCTCGCGCCGATCTCGCGAATCGGGCAACGACCGACATGATCCCCTATCGTGCGGCCCGTGCGTGTGCTGATGCTGTCCTGGGAATATCCGCCGAGCGCAGCGGGCGGCATGGCGGCCTATGTCGACGGACTGGCACACGCCCTCCAGCGTGCCGGGCACGAGATCGTGTTGATAACCCGCAGAGTCCATGGCACCGACAGTGACTCCGTGGTGGCTGGTGTGCGCGTTCTGCGCGTCAATGTCGAACTGCCCTGGTTGCCCGACGATCCGATCGCAGCGATCGCATCGGGCAACCATGCCTTCGTGGCGATCTCGAGTGTGCTCGGCGACTGGCGGCCCGACATCGTGCACGCCCACGACTGGGGTGTCGCGTGGGCCGCTGACGTCATTGCCGCGCTACATCAAATCCCGATAGTGACAACCTTTCACGGCACCGAGCGCGGCCGCCACGGCGGGCATCTCGCGCCGGGCACACCGACCGACATCAACAGCGTCGAATGGTGGCAGGCCCATCGCTCACGCCGTGTGATCGCCCCGACCAAGGTGCTCGCTCGGGACATTCTCGACGGTTTCGAGGTGGACCCCGACCACGTCAAGCGAATACCGAGCGGCATCGACCCGGCCTGGTGGGAAACCGTCGGGCCCGATGAGAACCCCAATCGCGGGCGCAGCGGGCTGGTACTGGCATGGGGCCGAGTTCAGTACGAAAAGGGATTCCAGATTCTGGCGCGGGCGGTCGGAACCCTGCGCCTTCGCGTGGTCGGTGTCGAATGCGTGATCGCCGGGCGCGGCAGCTACCTGCCCGAGCTGCAGTCGCAGATCGACATCGCCGGTGTCGGTGATTTGATCGAGCTGCCCGGGTTCCTTTCCGACAATCAGTTGCGGGCGGCAATTCATCGCGCCGGTTGTGTCGTGATCCCGTCGTTGTACGAACCGTTCGGCGTCGTCGCACTCGAGGCACTTGCCGGAGGGGCCCCCTTGATCGTTGCCGACACCGGCGGATTGGCCGAGTTGGTGGGGGGCACAGGTGCGGCGCTGACGTTCGAACCCGGCAACAGCGACCACTTGGCCGACTGCATCGAAACCGTTCTCACCACACCTGGAGTCGCCGACGATCTCGTTCGACGCGGTCACGAGCTTCTCGGGGCGAGCTACTCGTGGGATGCGATTGCGGGGCGAACGGCGACCGTCTACGACGAGCTGCTGCACGAACGCTGACGGACCTTTTTGGACGGCGAAAAGCCGATCAAAACATTTCTCCAACTTTCTTCTCAAGTCCGGCCCACCGCGTGCCGATAGAGGGTTCTAACCGACCGACGCCGCCGAGTGCGGCTTAGGTTCCAGTGAACTCGGCCTTGCCGGGGCCATGCTCGAGAAAGCTCTTCACACCGATCTGGCTGTCATCGGTGCGGAACGACTCGACGAACAACTCCTGCTCGATCTGGAGCCCTTCTGCGAGCGATGTAGACAGACCCCGGTCGATTGCCTGTTTGGCTAACGCCTGCGACAACACAGCGCCGCGTGCACACTCGGCCGCCAATCCCAACGCCCGGTCGTGTAGCTCGGCGCTGGGCACGATCTCGTCGGCGAGCCCGATCCGAAACGCCTCGTCGGCCATTACCAGCCGGCCTGTGATCGATAGCTCCTTGGCACGGCTGGGGCCGACCTGACGTGACAGCCGCTGAGTGCCGCCACCACCGGGAATCGTGCCGAGCAGAATTTCCGGCTGCCCGAACACCGCACGTTCGCTTGCGATTCGATAGTCGCACGCCAACGACAGCTCGCAACCGCCGCCGAGGGCGTACCCAGACACGGCGGCGATAACGAACCGCGGGATTGCCGCCAGCGCATCGAGCGCGGCGTGAATCCGAGCGGTGATCGCGGCCGCCTCCTCTGGCCCACCGAACTCGGAGATGTCGGCGCCGGCGGCAAAGATTCGGTCTCCTCCAGTGACCACTACCGCACCGGGCAGATTGGCCGTGAGATCGTCGGCTATCTCGTGTACGGCAGCCACCACTGCGCTCGACAGAGCGTTTACCTTTCCGTTGTTCAACGTGATGACGGCAACCCCATCGGCACGTCGTTCCAGCAACACCACCGGTTCAGTCATGTGCCCATCATGCCCGCTGGGCACCGAGCTGGGCGGATCAAGCGACGATGCCGCCGAGCATTTCGTCGGCCGCAGTCCATGGATCGATCTGGTGGCCGACAACCGCTTCGGTCAGCTGGTCCCATTGCTCGCCCGTGCAAATCTGTCGTGCCCGTTCGCCCAGGCGGTTGGCGACGATCTCGCGCAGTTCCTGGCGGGACCGAAATGCCCGTCGCTTGGCGAGTTGGCCGCTGGACTCGGCGTACTCACGGTGGGCGAGAACGGCGTCCCACAAAGCGGTGACGCCCTCTCCGGTTGTGCCGATCGTGGGCATGATCGGCGGCCGCCAAGAATCGTGGGGCAGGTCGGACAGCTCGAGCATTTGCTCGAGGTCGCGCCTTGTCTCCTCGACGCCCTTGCGGTCGGCCTTGTTGATGACGAACACGTCGGCGATCTCCATCAGGCCGGCCTTGTTGGCCTGAATGCTGTCGCCCCAACCGGGGTTGACCACGACGACCGTGGTGTCGGCCTTGCCGGCGATCTCGACCTCGACCTGACCGACGCCCACCGTCTCGACAAGAATCCAATGCCGCCCGATTGCGTCGAGCAGGCGCACGGCCTCGGGCGTCGCCAACGACAGTCCACCGAGATGTCCACGGGTGGCCATCGAGCGAATGAACACGCCAGGGTCGGTGGCATGGTCCTGCATTCGCACACGATCGCCGAGAATTGCACCACCGGTGAAGGGCGAAGAAGGGTCGATCGCCAGAACTGCAACCTCGAGTTCGAGTGAACGCAGGTGCGCGATCGTTGCGCTGGTGAGAGTGCTCTTGCCGGCACCCGGAGCACCGGTCAACCCGACCGTGTAGGCCTGGCCGCTGTTGGGGTATGCCAATCGTCCCACCTGACGACCCGGCTCTCCACCGCGTTCGATCAATGAAAGAAGGCGAGCGGTCGAACCGCGATCACCGGCGATCGCGGCGGTGAACAACTTGTTCGGGTCGGACGTACGCGCCATTGCCTGAGAGAATGTCAGACCGGGCCGTCGATCGCCGCTTCGGCCTCGGCGACGTTGACCACCTCTGTCACACCATCGACCCGGTCACGCATGATCCGCTCGATGCCGCCCTTCAGGGTTTGGGTCGACACCGGGCAGGTTCCGCAGGCCCCGACCAGTCGCACCGACACGATGCCCGTTAGCTCGTCGACATCGACGAGTTCGATATCGCCATTGTCCGCTTGCAAGGCGGGGCGGATGACTTCGATGCAGGCTTCGACTTGGGCACGCATGACGGCCCATTCAATCAGTGAATCCCGTACGATGCCGAGCCATGACGTCGATCATCCCATCCGCGGCTCTGCTGGCACACCAGGGCGGGTGGGACGAGGTCGCCCTGGTCGGCGCCCCAATCTTGCTGATCATCGCCCTCCTGGCTGTCGCCAAGCGCCGGGTCGACGCCCAAGTCGCCGCCGACCAGGGCGACTCAAAGGCCCCCCGCAACCCGGGATGAATCATTTGGCCTGGATCGAATCAGACGTCGTATCTGGTTATCTCGGCGCCGACTGATTTGAGTCGACCCACCAGATTCTCGTAGCCGCGGTCGATGTGGTGCACGCCAGTGATCGTGGTCATGCCCTCGGCAGCTAGCCCCGCGACCACCATCGCCGCACCCGCACGAATGTCGTGCGAAACGACGTGCGTTCCTGCCAGACGGGGTACCCCCCGCACGATCGCATGATGGCCATCGATTCTGATGTCTGCTCCGAGCCGTACCAACTCCTCGACGTACCTAAACCTGCCCGGATACAAGTTTTCGGTGACGATCGCGACACCATCGGCCACGGCCAGCATGGCGATGATGATGGGTTTGTAGTCGGTGGCGATGCCGGGATATGGAAGCGTGGCGATGTCGGCTGCCCGCAACCGCTCGGGCGCAGTTACCCGCAAACCGTACGGAAGAGCGGCGAATTCGATCCCCATGTCGGTGAATCGACTGAGTGCCATCGCCATGTGAGCGGGCTTGGCGTTGAGCAGGTCGAGTTCGCCGCCTGATACCGCGCAGGCAGCGATGTAGGTGGCGGCCTGGATCCGATCCGGGACCGTTTCGTGTTCGCAGGCGTGGAGAGCATCGCGTTCGACGCCAACGATGACCAGGGTCGAGGTACCGGCCCCATCGATCTGGGCGCCCATAGAGATCAAGAACTCGCACAGATCGATGATCTCCGGTTCGCGGGCAGCGTTGTGAATCGTGGTCACCCCCTTGGCGAACACCGCAGCGGTGAGCAAGTTTTCCGTGGCCCCCACACTGGGGAAGTCGAACGTGATCTCGGCGCCGTGCAACCGCTCGGCGGTCGCCTCGACGTACCCGTCGCCAACCCGAAACGTTGCCCCCATCGCCTCGAGTCCTGCGATGTGCATGTCGATCGGTCGGGTTCCGAAGTCGTCACCGCCCGGCATCGAAAGTCGCACATGTCCGCACCGTGTCAACAGGGGGCCGAGCACATTGATCGAGGCCCGAATCCGCTCGACCAGCTCGAACGGGGCGACGGGTGTGAGGTTGCCCGTGTTGATGATCGTGATGATGCCAGGCTCGTCGAGCCGCACATCGAGGCCGATCGCGATCAGCAGATCGGCCATGATCGGCACGTCGACGATCACCGGAACGTTGGTGATCTCGAACACGCCATCGGTCAGCAGGCTGGCCGCCATCAGCTTGAGAACCGAGTTTTTGGCTCCGGGCACCACCACTTCACCCCGAAGCGGTCCGACGTGGCGCACGGTGATACAACACTCGTCAGGCAGGTCCGATGTCACTCCCCCAGTATGCCCACCCGCACCAGTTGGGAGATGTGCCTTAAGCCGACGGCGAACGAGTAAACAATCTGCGGAGATAGTACGCAACTTGTTCACGCGTTGGCGTTGGTTCAGGGGCCGCTCCCAACTCGTAGGCTGTGCGAGTGCTCGGAGCAGGTCGAACGGTCACGCGTGTGTGGCCGGACCGCCAATCTGTTCGCGAGTTCATCGATCGCCCACGCGACGACCTCGTCGGCGAGAAACGCTCTGGCGACGGTACGTATCGCCAACTCAACGGCCCGTTCACGCAGTATCAGCGCACGGTCACCAGCGACGGCGAGCAACTCACCGAACGAACGACCTACCGCCTTAACATCCCGTGGTTCGGCTGGCTATTTGCCTTCCCGGTCCGAATGTTGATCGGCCGACACGGTTTCGACCCGGTTCATCGGCACCCTCACAAGACGCCCTGGTGGGCGCCCCCGGATCAAATCAGTCCGCGCCACGCACTCGTGCTCGGCCTGTTGGCGGCGGCGTCGATGTCATCGGCGTTCACGAACACGCTGTTCACCCAGACCTCCCAGTTTGCCTCCGAGGACTTTGGCATCGGCGACGTCGGATATGGCGTTGCGCAGTCGATCGTGCGAGCGGGCGTCGTGATCGCTCTCCCGTTTGTAATCCTGGCCGACAGGATCGGGCGCAAGCGCGTGATCCGCGTGGTTGCTTGGGCGGCTCCGATCGTCACAGCGACGGGTGCGCTGGCGCCGAACTTTCCGACATTGGTCGCAACCCAGGCGGTCGGCCGCCCGCTCGGGCTCGCCCTTGACATCCTGATCGCCGTGATGGTCGCAGAAGAAATGCCCCGTAACAGTCGGGCGTATGCCGTCAGCGTGATGGCGATGGCGAGCGGACTCGGGGCCGGTATCGCGGTGATGGCACTACCGCTCGCCGACCTCGGAGAAAACGGGTGGCGGCTGGTGTACGTCGTCACACTGATCTGGCTCGTGGTCGCCGTCGACATCTCACGCCGCCTTCCCGAGACCGTGCGTTACCAACGACCACACAAAATCGCCCCACAGCTCGACCGCAGACGCCTGGCGATCCTGGGCGCCGTTGCCGTGTTTGCCAACTTCTTTGTCGCCCCTGCCAGCGCCTTCCAGAACCGATACCTGCGTGAAGTCCGCGGTTTCGACGCCGGAATGATCTCATTGTTCACACTGACCACCGCCACACCGGCAGCACTCGGTTTGATCCTCGGTGGTCGGATCGCCGACTTTCGAGGACGCCGTCGACTGATCGCGATCGCGATCCCTGTGGCAACGTCTCTGGTGCTCGTTTCGTATCTGTTCGGGGGAGTTTCGATGTGGTTATCGGCGTTCGGGGGTGGCTTCATCGGCGGGATCGCGTACCCGGCGTTGGCGGTTTATCGAGCCGAACTGTTCCCGACCGGCAACCGTGGCAGGGCGGCTGGATTGCTGACGGCATCGGCGCTGCTGGGAGGGATCGGCGGCTTGTTGCTGGTCGGCCAGTTGCTCAATCGCGGTCAGTCGTACGGCCAGGTGATCGGGCTCGTGGCGATCGGCCAGATCGTGGTGGTACTGATCGTGTTGACCAGATTCCCCGAGACGGCCCATCGCGAACTCGAAGAGCTCAACCCCGAAGACAGCGCGATTCCGCCTGCTAGCGGATAATTCGCTCGAGGAAGTCGTGCACGGCGCCGGCGATCGTGTGATCTGAACCCTTCAGATCGTGCCCACGGCCCTCGATGAACAAGTGCATGACCCTCGCCTTGTTTGGCATCGTGGCAGTCCAGCGCCTCAGCTCATCCGGTGTGCCAAACGTGTCTCGTGCGCCGGATATGAACAGCGTTGGCACAGTGATCAGCGCAAGGTGATCAACCCGCAAGCGATCTGGTTTGCCAGGCGGATGCAACGGGTAGCTGATCAGCACGAGCCCTTTCAGATTGTGTGGAGGGTCGATCTCGTCGACGCCGGCGGCGATCATCGAACACATCCGTCCACCCATCGAGCGGCCCCCCAAAACGAGCGGTTGATCTGGCTGTAAGTCGGCCAACTCGTCCCGGATCTCGGCGAGCAGCTTGGGTGCCCTGTCAGGGGCCTTGCGGCCCTGCTTGCGATACCCAAAGTCGGCCCGCACACAATGGTGTGGAGCGACCGCCTGCTCGATCGCCATCAGTGACGAATGAAACGAATCCGAGCCAGCCCCTGGGTACAACAGCACGGTCATCAGACAGGCACTCCGGACAGGATCCGGCGGGCCTCGTTGAGATCAAGGATCGCCTTGCTTGCGTTTTGCGCCTCGCCGCCGTGATCGGGGTGTACGTCACGCATTCGGAGCCGGTAGTTCTTGAGGATCGCCCGTTTCGACGGCTCAGCTGAATCGGGAGGAAAGCCGAGGATCGCCATCGCCCATCCTCTCGGGTCGGCGAGCGAAGCCAAGGCCGTCGACTGGGCACCGGCGAGGTAGGCCACGAGCGCCGGCCCGATCGGTCCACGCCAACGAAGCGCCTTGGTCAACACTGGCGCGACCACCCGTCGGCTCGACTGCTCGAGCCGCTCGACGGCATAAACCGCGCCGAGCACCTGGGCCAGATCACTGCCCGTGGTTCCGAACTCGAATTCGATCTCGTCATTCCGGCCGATCATCTGATGACGGCTATGCGACAGACCATGCCGGTCGGCCTGGAATCGGTGACGTAGTCGCGGCTGCACCACACGTTGGGCGTTCTCAATCTCGTTGATCAACCGTGCGATGTCACCATGCATGTCGTCGTCGACACCGGAGATGTGGTTGGCCACGACCGCACCGAGCAGCAACCCGCCAAAGCCCGGCGGAGGCGAAACGGGCAGCACAAGGTTGCCCAACGAAACCCGGCGCGTCGGCACCGCGGGACGCGTATGGAAGACCTCGAGCTCGGCGAGCAACATGAGCGTGAGACTACTTTCGCCCTGCGACCAAGTTGCCGCGTTGTCGCCCTCGGCCGAACAGCGCCGGCGTCACACGTAAGGGCGACAAGCGAGGCGCAGATCGTCGGCGCCCGCCTTCAGCAGCTCGGGGTCGGCGGCTGACTCGAACAACGCCAACAAAACGTGGGCGCGTTCGACGATCGCCCTCCACGCCCCAACGGCAAGACCGAACGGGGGTGCGGCCGGTGAGAGTTGGGGCACCAGATTGAGCACCGTATTGCGAGCCGGCGCATGGGTGGCGTCGCGGGCCAGACGGTCGGCGGCAACGTACAACTCGTGAAGAGCACCGTCGGGGGCCACGGCGTCGTCGTCGAGCGACGCCACCTCACCAGCCTCGATCGCGTCGAGCAGGTCGTCGACCACGTTCTCGGCGTCGTGGGCCACGAGCAATGTGCGACCTTGCCAGGCGTGGGGAATCTCGGACTCGATCAAAGCCTGCTTCAAGGTTTCGATGTCGCGAAAGGGCCATTCGTCCAGTCCGAATTCGGTCGATGCATCGTCCTCGAGGAGCGGCACGGGGAACGGGCCGATCTCGGCCTCGAGGTGGTCGAATAGTGCGTCGACATCATTCTCGATGACCTCGGGAACGATTAGCTCCTCGCCCTCCCAAAGGTGGGGAACGCCCAGCTCAGCGAGGGTCTCGGCAAGTTCGGCACGCTGATCGAGGCCCCACCCCGTGAGGTTGTAGTGGACCTTGACCTGGTCGGGATCGTTGGGATCGAAATCGATGTCGAATGCCGGAGGTGCCCCTGAGGCAACATCGGCCGACTCTTCCTCGCCGTCGGCGCCTGACTTGTTCACGAAGACCATGCGATGACGCTACCGCCTGGTCGGTGTCTAGTCTGCGCAGAGATCGACCACGCGCAACAGGAACTCACTGGTTCGTTCGTACTCGAGTCGCTTGTTGGAAGGGTCCCGAAAACCGTGCCGCTCGCCCTCCATCACGATCAGCTCCACCTCGCGCCCTGCGGCACGCATGCGATCGACCAGATCGAGCGTCGACGACAACGGCACCACAGGGTCGGCGTCGCCATGCATCACTAGCAACGGAACGTCGATTCGTTCGCAGTAGGTCAGTGGTGACCGCTGCGTGTACAGCTCGACGTCATCGAGCGGCCCAACCAGACTGAGCGTGTAGTGCGCCTCGAAACGATGGCTCTTCTCGGCCAGCACGACCATGTCTGTCACCGGGTACAACACGACCCCACCGGCCGCCAGGCCGGCATGCAGACCAAGCACCCCCAGCGCAGTGAGTCCACCTGACGAACCACCCATCATGACCGTGCGATCTGGCGAGCTGTACCCGGCCAAATGCGACCCGCCCAGGATCGCCGCTGTGTCGTCGACGTCGAGCCGACCCCAACCGCCCCGCAACGCCTGCTGATAGGCGCGACCGTGCCCGGTAGTGCCGCGCGGATCGGGCACCAGCACATCCCAGCCCTGTGACCACCAATAGGCGATCCGGGGCATGAACTCGACCTGCCACTGATCGGTCGGGCCACCGTGGACCCAGCACAGTGTGCGCCCCTGGCCGGCCACATAGCGTCGGGCGTGGAGGCTGACGCGATCGTGCTCGACGTCGAACAGTTCCGGCTCAGGGAGACCAGCGAACTCCCAACCGGCAACCGGGCCGACCGCCAGCGTGGTGCGCTCCCAGGTATTCACGTCGTAGGCGACGATCTGGGTCGGCGTGCGCGCCCCAGTGCGAATCGCCGTGAGATGCGCGCCCCGCCAGCCCAGCTGGCCGTGTACGCCGCGCCCGACCTCTTGGACTGCGCGTGTCTCGACGTTGGCCACGCACAACCGCCCGAACCCACGCTCGTTGCGAGTGAAGGCCACCATCGAACCGTCCGGCGAGCTGGCATACGACCGCTGACCCATCCCCCACGTCGGTCCGGCGTGCTCGAACGGCTCGTCGACCAGCGGCTGATCTCCGAGCCACACATTCATCCATCCGGTGTCGTCGCGCACACCGATACCTGTTCCGTCGGGCATCGTGCGAGATTGCTGCACCGCGCCGGGCGGCCGAAACTCGTCTCGCCCGAACCCGTCGAGCACCAGACGCTGCACCTGGGCAGCGTCCCATGCCATATCTGGCACGTTCCATGTGGTCCACAACACAGTGCTGCCGCACGCCGTGACGTACGGATCGAACACGAAATCGGCGGCGCCGTCATCGAGCCGCTCGGCTGGGCGAACGCCATCGAGAAACCAGCGCCACAGCTCTGCCTGATCGACAACTGCCGTCACGAACGATCCGTCAGGTGCAAGCGATGGTGCTTCGATCGTGCGACCCTTTGCGATGTTGGAGACCATACGGGCGGCGCCGCCCGGCATCGGCTGAATCCAGAGATTGCCATCACGCCCGCAGTAGACGACCCCCGAGCCATCGGGCAGCCAGTCGAAGCACCCCCCGGCGAGGCCACGCCCCGGTGCCGGCTGCTGCTCGGTGGTGACGATTCGTTCCGGCCCGCCGGTGACCGGCACGACACAGATCGCGGAGCTGCTTCCCCACCCAGCCACGAAAGCTACCAACGAGCCATCCGGTGAGGGCCGCGGTTCGGTCAGGTTGCGGCCGGCGAGACACATATCGACGCTGATCTCCATCTCGGTGAGGGTAGGCGCCAGATCTGTTCTCACGGATGGTCGGCCGGGGTGCATGCTGGTGTCGACCGAATCCAGGCGGTGCCACACGTCGGTCTTGCGACCCGACGCCCAGATATCCAACGACGGCCTCGACGAGGCAACGCTCAGGTCGACACGGATGCGTGCGACTGGGAGTGCGACCACTACGGTGTCGATTATGCCTAGTCCGGCAATCCAACGTCCAGACCGCAACCTCGGGATGGAACTGGTGCGTGTCACCGAATCCGCAGCGCTCGCCTCGGCACGATGGGTTGGGCGCGGCGACAAGCTCGGAGCCGATGGCGCTGCCGTCGACGCGATGCGGCTCAGCCTTTCCAGCGTGCAGATGAACGGCATCGTCGTCATCGGAGAGGGCGAAAAAGATGAAGCCCCGATGCTCTACAACGGCGAACAGGTCGGCGACGGCAGCGATCCTCTGGTCGACGTCGCCGTCGATCCGATCGATGGCACCACCCTCACAGCCAAGGGTGTCAACAATGCCCTCGCCGTGATCGCCGTCGGCGAGCGTGGTTCGATGTTCGATCCAGGACCGTCGTTCTACATGGAAAAGATCGCGGTCGGCCCCGACTCGATCGGATCGATCGACATCACAGCGTCAGCGACTCAGAACCTGCGCTGGATCGCCCGCTCTAAACAGACCAGTGTGCGCGATCTGACCGCCATCATCCTCGAGCGCCCCCGCCACGCCGAACTGATCAGCGAGGTGCGTGCCAGTGGCGCCCGGATCCGGCTGATCCGCGACGGCGACGTGTACGGAGCAATCGCCACCGCCTGGCCAGATGCCGGCATCGATGTGCTGTTCGGGGTAGGCGGCACTCCCGAGGCGGTCATCGCTGCTGCGGCGATGAAGGCGATGGGCGGAGAGATGCAGGTCCGCCTGCTACCGCAATCAGACGAAGAGCACGCGGCGGTGATCGGTGCCGGCTACGACCTTGATCACGTGCTCACCCAGGACGATCTGATCCAGGGCGACAACTGTTTCTTTGCGGCCACCGGCCTGACCGATGGTCAGTTGCTGCGCGGCGTGCGATTCAACTCGAGGGGCGCCCACACTCAGAGTCTGGTAATGCGCTCGCGCAGCGGCACCGTACGATTCATCGATGCCCACCACCATGTGCGCAAGCTGCAGCAGTTCAGCGCCATCGACTACACCTGAGCGGCGAGCGCTAGCTCGCTGGCGGGGGTCGCTCAGCCGCGTTGGATCAAGCCAGACACACGACGACGTAACCAGCGCGGCGTCATGTTGACGGCCACCGTCATCGCCTTGTACTGCGCGCCAGGCACCGAGAGCGCCCGGTTGGCAATCACATCGGCCAATGCCGTGCGCACCACCTGATCGGCGCTGGTCCAGACAAAGCCAGGGAACTGATCGGCATAGGTGTCGGTATTGCTGACCGCCATGAACTCGGTCCTGGTCAGACCGGGACACACCGCTGTGACGTGGACACCGGTACCGCGCGCCTCCTCGTGGAGACTCTCGGTGAGGCTGGTCACATACGCCTTGGTGGCCGCGTAGACCGCAAGTTTTGGAGCCGGCTGGAAGCTGGCAACACTCGACACGTTCAACAGCCAGCCACGGCCGCGCGGCATCATCGCAGCCAGCGCCGCATGACTAAGTCGGGTCAGGGCGGCGACGTTCAGTTCAACCTCGTCGGACAGCCGATCGACATCCAGCTCGGCAAACACACCGTTGGTGCCGAACCCGGCATTGTTGACGACCAGCTCGATTGGCTTGCTCGAAGAGCCGATCCGCTTGGCGACCGCTCGCTGGCCCTTGGCGGTGAGCAGGTCGGCGACCAGCACCTCTACAGCGTCGAAAGCCTCAGCGATCACCCGCAGCCGGTCCTCGCGACGAGCGACGATAACGGTCGCAACACCGGCCCCGGCGAGTTCACGTGCCATCGCCTCGCCGATGCCGGAAGATGCTCCGGTAATCAGAGCAGAGGCGAACGGATAGCTTCTCATGCCGCGAATCTACGCCAGGGCGGCACGAAGGGGCGTCAGAAGCTGACGCCGGCGGCGTTGAGGCGGGCGTGGGCTCGGCTCAGCGCGCTCACGGCCTCGGCATCGTGTTCGTGACGCAACCGTTGCTCGGCCTGTTCCTTGGCGGCGCGTGCACGCCCGATGTCGACCAGCGAACCGAGCTCGGCGGCGTCGCTGAGGATCGAGACCTTGTTGTTGCTGACCTCGACGAATCCGCCGTGAACGGCAATGTCTTCGACCGAACCGTCGGCCAGAAAGATTCGCGTGTGGCACTCTTGAAGCGCACCCAGAAAGGCACAGTGGCCCGGCTGGAAGGCGATCTCACCGCCGCCGATCGTGCGCGTGATCACCATGGTGGTTTCGCCCGAGTAGAGCACCTCTTCTGGCGAAACGACTTCGACGGTCATGGACGGCACGACGACTCAACTCTCCTTGAGGGTCTTGGCCTTGGCGAGCACCTGCTCGACGCCGCCGACGTTCAAGAAGGCCTGCTCTGGCACATTGTCGAGGTCTCCCCGGAGGATCGCGTCGAAGCTTTCGACGGTCTCCTCGACCGGCACGAACTCGCCATCGAGGCCGGTGAACACCTTGGCGACAAAAAACGGCTGTGACAGGAACCGCTCGATCTTGCGGGCACGGTTGACCGTGAGGCGATCCTCGTCGCTGAGTTCATCGAGGCCGAGAATGGCGATGATGTCCTGCAGTTCCTTGTAGCGCTGCAGATTCTCCTGCACCCGTCGGGCGACGTTGTAATGATGCTGACCAACTACTTCGGGCGACAGGATCGTCGAGGTCGAGGCGAGCGGGTCAACTGCCGGGTAGATGCCCAGTGCAGCAACCTGGCGGGACAACTCGGTGGTGGCGTCGAGGTGCGTAAAGGTCGTGAACGGGGCCGGGTCGGTGTAGTCGTCGGCTGGCACGTACACGGCCTGTAGCGACGTGATCGAGCGACCACGGGTCGAGGTGATCCGCTCTTGGAGCTGGCCCATCTCGTCAGCGAGCGTTGGCTGGTAACCCACCGCCGACGGCATCCGGCCGAGCAGAGTCGAGACCTCGGAACCGGCCTGCACAAAGCGGAAGATATTGTCGACGAACAGCAGCACGTCCTGACCGGCGACGTCGCGGAAGTACTCGGCCATCGTCAGCGCCGACAGGGCTACCCGCAAGCGCACACCCGGCGGCTCGTCCATCTGGCCGAACACGAGGGCGGCCTTCTCGTAGACATTCGACTCCATCATCTCGAGCCGCAGGTCGGTGCCTTCACGGGTGCGCTCGCCAACACCGGCAAACACCGACACACCGCCGTGCTGCGAGGCGACACGGTTGATCATCTCGGTGATCAACACGGTTTTGCCTACGCCGGCACCGCCGAACAGGCCGATCTTGCCACCGGCGACATACGGGGTGAGCAGGTCGATCACCTTGATACCGGTCGGGAACAGACGTGCCGAGGGCTCGAGCGCATCAAAGTTGGGCGCGGGACGGTGGATGTCCCACCGCTCGGCGTCGGCCAGCCCCTCGGGCTGGGTGTCGAGCGCCTCGCCCCACGCGTTCCACACATTGCCGAGCACGATGTCACCCACCGGTACCTGGATGCCGTGGCCGAGGTTGCGCACGGGCGTGCCGCGCCTTAGACCGTCGGTCGGCTTGAGGCAGACAGCTCGCACGCGGCCGTGGCCGAGCTGCTGGGCAACCTCAGCCATGACGATCGTTGTCTCGCCGCCCATCTCGATGGTGAACTCCACCGCCGAGTTCAGCTCTGGCAGCGAGTTCGGTGGAAACTCGACGTCGATCACGGGGCCGGCGATACCGACGACGCGACCGTCTTTCAGATCAGTTGATGCTTCGGTCATGGTCATGTTTCGTGAGTCTCCTCAACCGTTTCTTGTTCGTGCTCGATGTCTTGGGGCGGTTGCCCTCAGAGTTGCTCGCCGTACTTGGCGAGGTGGGCAGCCTTGGCCTGCCCGATCCAGTCTTCGCGTTCGATTCGGCCCTTGAAGTTGAGTTGCGATCCGATCCGCTCGACGTCTGAATCGGTCCAGTTTGCAATCTGCCGGAAGCTGGTGATCCCAGCCTCGTGAAGTTTGCGTTCGATTACAGGGCCGATGCCATCGATGCCCTCGTCGAGAGCGTCGGCCGCGAGAGCACCCGCCTCGATTGTGGCCGTTGCCGATGCAGCGCCCTGGAGCGTGGACGCAGGCATTGACGCGGCACCGGTGAAGCGTTCGCCGAATCCGTCCGGAAGGTCAAAATCGATGACGCGATCGTTGCCGGCCTTGTCGGACCCGAGTGCCTCTGCACCGCCGACGATCTCCATGATCTCGGTGGTGATCGTCGCCTGACGAGCACGGTTCATCGTGATGCTGAGGTTCTTGATCAGGTCCTCGGCGTTGTCGGTTGCCGATTTCATGGCGCGCTGACGAAATGCGTGCTCGGAGGCAGCCGCGTTGAGCAGGGCTGCGTAAACGCGAGCTTCGACGTAGCGCGGCAGCAACGTGTCGAGGATCGTCGTCGGATCAGGCTCGAACTCATAGTCGGAACCGGTGCCGTCGTCGGAGCCGGCCTTGCCGTCGCCACCCCTGACCGTGTCTTCCGACAGCGGTACGAGTGGACGCAGCACGACTTCCTGGCTGCCGGCCGTGATGAAACGTGTGTAGACCAGCTCGACCTTGTCGACGTGGCCGCTGGTGAACAGCCCAACCACGTGTTGCCCGATCTGCTTGGCGTCCTCGTAGGAGGGCTTGTCGCTGAATCCGGCGAATGTCCGGCCGAGCATATAATCGCGGAACTTGAAGTAACTCTCGGCCTTGCGGCCGACGGAGATGATTTCATAGCCCTTGCCGGCCAGAACGTCGGCCTTGATCTCGCCCTCGGCGGCACGTTGGACGCCAGCGTTGTAGCCGCCGCACAATCCGCGGTCGGCAGCGATGATCACGTAACAGGTGTTCTTGATCTCGGGGCGGCCCTTGAGCAACGGCGAATCGGACGACCCGGCAGCCGCTGCAAGATCCTTGACGACCTCGGTGATCCGCTCGGAGTACGGCACCGCGGCGTGCACTCGCTGCTGGGCCTTGACGATCCGCGAGCCGGCGATCAACTCCATCGCTCGCGTGATCTTCTTGGTGGCCTGCATCGAGCGGATGCGGCCCTTCAGGATCCGTTCTTGTCCACCAGCCATTACTGATGTCCTCCTGGATCACTTGGCATGATCGTCGCACCCTCACCGTTCGCCGGGGCGCGACGAACGAGATCGGCTGCGGTGGCAGCCTCGTCGTTGGCGCTTCCCTCGGCGCTCGTGGTGGGGGTCGGGTCCATTTCGGCAATCACTCCGTCGCGAGGGTTTTGTTGGACTCGGCTTCGCCCATCTCGTCAGCATCCACAGCGGTGGGATCGACATGTTTGCCACCGGAGTCCGCCGACGAGAACTGATCCTTGAACGACTGCACGGCATCGGCGAGACCATCGGGCAAACCACCGGTGCGGAGGTCGGCCAACACCCCACTATGGCGACCGCGCATGAACTCGAGCAGCTCACGCTCGAACCGAATCACGTCGCTGACGACAACATCGTCGAGGTACCCCTTGGTGCCGGCGAAGATCGAAACGACCTGCTCTTCCACGGGCATCGGGCTGTTGAGCGGCTGCTTGAGCAGCTCGACCAAGCGGTAGCCGCGCTCGAGCTGGGCCTTCGACACGGCATCTAGCTCGGAGCCGAATGTGGCAAATGCCTCGAGCTCACGAAACTGCGCGAGGTCGAGCTTGAGCGTGCCGGCGACGGCTTTCATGGCCTTGGTCTGGGCGGCGCTGCCCACGCGAGACACCGAGATGCCCACGTCGACGGCCGGACGAACACCCGACTTGAAAAGGTTGTCCTGCAAGAAGACCTGGCCGTCGGTGATCGAAATCACGTTGGTCGGGATGAACGCTGACACGTCACCGGCCTTGGTCTCGATGATCGGCAATGCGGTAAGCGAGCCGGCACCGTTCTCGTCGGACAGCTTGGCAGCACGCTCGAGCAGACGGCTGTGCAAGTAGAACACGTCGCCCGGATACGCCTCGCGGCCTGGCGGGCGGCGCAGCAAAAGCGACAGCTGACGGTAGGCGTCGGCCTGCTTGGAAAGGTCGTCGTAAACCACGAGGGCGTGCTCGCCGTTGTCCATCCAGTGCTGCCCAATCGCACAACCGGCATAGGGGGCGAGATACTTGAACGGTGCCGAGTCGGCGGCGGGGGCCGAAACGACCACCGTGTACTCCATCGCGCCGGCCTTGCGCAACGTATCGACGGTCTGGGCGACGGTCGAACCCTTCTGGCCGATCGCGACATAGATGCACTTCACCCCGAGACCCTTTTGGTTGAGGATCGTGTCGATCGCCACCGTGGTCTTGCCTGTCTTGCGGTCACCGATGATCAGCTCGCGTTGGCCACGGCCGATCGGGGTCATGGCGTCGATCGACTTGATGCCGGTCTGGAGCGGCTCGTGCACCGGCTTGCGGCCAAGGATGCCGGGGGCCTGGATTTCCATGCGGCGCTGAATCGCACCAACGATGTCGCCAAGACCGTCGATGGGATTGCCGAGGGCGTTGACGACACGGCCGAGCAGGGCGTCTCCGACGGGCATCGAGAGGATTCGTCCCGTCGCCTTGACGGTCTGACCTTCTTCGATCTTGTCGACGTCACCCAGAACGACGGCGCCGATCGACTGTTCGTCGAGGTTGAGGGCCAGCCCAACCGAGCCGTCCTCGAATTCGAGCAGCTCGTTCACGGCGGCGTCTGGAAGACCCGACACGCGGGCGATACCGTCGCCTACCTCGGCCACACGGCCGACGGTTCGGGCCTCGAGTGATGGCTGGAAGCCCTCGAGGTTTTGCTTGAGCGCCGATGCGATATCGGCGGCGGAAATGGTGAGTTCTGCCATGTCATGTGCTCGTTTCGGAAACTTGTCAGCGACGGCTCAGAGCCGGCTCTTCAACTGGTCGACGCGGGTACGGACGCTGCCATCGATGACGACGTCGCCCACAGTGGCAACGATGCCGCCCAGGATGGACGGATCGATGACCACCTTGAGATTGACCTCCACACCGGTGGCGTTGGCCAACGCCGCCTTGAGGCGATCCTGCTGGTCGGAGGTGAGCGCAACTGCGCTGCGCACTTCGGCGAGCTCGAGATTCTTCGAGTTTGACGCCCGTTCGACAAGCTTGTCGATGATTGCCGGAAGGTCGCGGCCGCGGCCGGATCCGACCACCATCGATACAAGCTGGGTCGTGGTCGACGTGGCCTTGCCGCCCAACAGGTCTTCGACGATCGCCTGCCGTTTGCCGGCCGGGATCATCTCGTCGGTCAGGGCATTGCGGAGCGCATCGCTTGCCTCGTACGAGCGAGCGAATCGGAACAGCTCGTCTTCGACCTCGTCAATCGTGCCTTCTGCGCGAGCGATCTCAAACAGGCCGCGTGCATAACCGTCGATTCGTGAGTCGGACATCAGCTCGCTCCCACCGTAGAAATGAAGGATTCGATCAAGGCCTGCTGGGTTGCGCTGTCAAGGCCGACAGCGACCACGTTGTCGGTCGCTTCTGAAGCGATGCGCGCGATCTCCGCACGCAACTCATCGCCAACCCTGGATCCCGCTGCCACCAGCTCATTGTCGGCCCGTTGCTCGAGATCGGCGACGTCGATTTCGAGCTGTGCCCGCCCTTCGACCAAGAGTGCCTCGGCTTGGGCGTCGGCTTCGGCGAACAGGCGTTGCCGCTCGGCGTCGATATCTCCTTTGGCGGTTCGGATGCTGGCTGCCTCTGCGTTGGCCTCGGCCTGGGCCGTCGCCGATGCGTCGAGCTCGACCCGAATCCGTTCGGTTCGAGCCGTGAACCCCTTGACGATCGCAGGGCCGGCGAACTTGTACAGCAGCGCGAAGATGAGGATCGACGAGACCGTGCCATAGATCAGTTCTGACCGCTCGGGCCACAGCCAATGGTGGGTGACGATCTGCCCGTTGTCGTCGCGATGAGGACCTTCCTCGGCCATCACCAAGATGATGTTGGTCAGCAAGCTCATCGTGCCGCCCCCTCCATCATCGTCGCGGCCACCGCGGCGCTCACGACGTCAGAGCCCGGACGCTGCCCAGTGGCCAACTCGATCACGCGAGCCACCACATCAGCTGCGGCGGTTTCAACATCAGCATGCAACGCCGTGCGCGCCGCTTGGGCGTCGACCAGCGCCGCTTGTCGACGTGCGTCGAGTCGAACATTCAACTCGCCGAGACGAGCCTGCCGCTCGGTTTCCAACGTGCGTCGCTGCGCCTCGACCCGCTCATTTGCCTCACTCCGCAACGTGGCGAGCTGGCTCTCGTATTCGGCCACCTCGGCACGGGCGGCAGCGCGGGCAGCATCGGCACCCTCGTGACCGCCACGAATACCGGCGTACCGGGCGTCCATCCCACTCTTGAGACGTGGGTACAAGACCAGCCGCATGAGAACTGCAAACAAGACGAAGGCTCCCGCCGTCCAGGCGAGTTCCTTCATCTCAGGTGCGATCGGGCTCGGACCGTCCTTGGGCTCGACCCCGGCATGCGTGTCTTCGTTGGTGCCGCGCAGGGCATCGACGAAACGAACTTCGATCGAGTTGGCAGTCAGAGTTGTGACGGCTGTTAGCACGTCAACTCCTTTCGTGATCGGTGGTGGGCGAGGTAGCGGTCAGAGACCGAGCAGAATGAACACCACGAAGCCGATCAGGGCGAGCGCCTCGGTGAAGGCGATACCCAAGAACATCGTGGTGCGAACCATGCCGGCGGCTTCTGGCTGGCGGGCCATCGCCTCAATCGCCTTGCCGGCGACGTAACCGATGCCGATACCAGGTCCGATTGCTGCGAGCCCGTAGGCGAATCCGGCGCCGATTGCCGCGTTGGCGGCCTTGGCATCGGCTGCGGCATCCGCCTGGGCGATCAGGCCAATCATTGCTTCCATTGGTGTGTGTCTCCTGTGTTGACGTGAGTAGGGGAGGCTTGAAGATCTGTGGTGTTTGTCAGTGGACTTCGGCGTGCTCGTCGTGGTTTTCCATCGACGAGCCGATGAACACGCAAGCGAGAATCGTGAAGATGTAGGCCTGGAGGAAGCCAACCAGAACCTCGAAGGCCGTGACGAAGACCAACATGAAGAACGGCAGCACTGCGAGCGGCTTGAGTATCAGGCTGTCACCGATGATTAGTTCTTCGGTGAGGATCGCGAACGTGACGAGCAACATATGGCCGGCCAGCATGTTGGCAAAAAGTCGGATCGCCAGGGCGAACGGCCGAACGAAGATGTTCGAAACGAACTCGATCAGGCCGACCAGCGGCTTGAGGAAGATCGGCACACCGGGGGGCCACAGCATGTGGGTGATGTAGCCGGCCCCCTGATGCTTCAGGCCGACGGCGTTGTAGATCACCCACACCACCAGGGCGAGAAACAGCGGAAGCGCCATGCGCGCCGTCGCCGGCATGTACACGATCGGAATGATGCCGGGCAGGTTGCAGAGATAGATGAACACGAAGAACGACAGCATGTATGGGGTCCACTTGAGGCCCGCCTTGCCGATCGTCTCCATAACCATTCCCTCGATGAACTCGACGGTGATCTCGGCAAGGTTGCGGACGCCCTTGGGGGCAACCGTTGAATCGGCATTACCGGCGAGCAGGAAAACGACGGTTCCAATGATTGCCGCGGCGCAGGCGATCAGAGCGATCTTGTTGAACGTCGGGAACAGGTCGACCCAGCGGATGACCTCGTTGATTTCTGGGAACTCGAGTCCGAGCACGGATGGTGTCCTTTGTGCGGTTGCGGGTTCGGGGGTGAAATATGGGTTCGGGCGTGACTGAATCTAC
The DNA here is from genome assembly GCA_937919625.1 of uncultured Ilumatobacter sp. Classification (GTDB taxonomy): domain Bacteria; phylum Actinomycetota; class Acidimicrobiia; order Acidimicrobiales; family Ilumatobacteraceae; genus Ilumatobacter. Next base: position 8,144 of record CALFRK010000002.1, on the reverse strand, counting down.
GGTGAACGAATCAGGGTTGCGTGGGTTTCAATCCGGGATAAGCGAGCGACAGAGCCACATATTTCAGCTCCCAGATAAGCAGCCCAAGGTGCGTCACGATAATACACACGCCAACCGCGGGCAGCGAAATCCAGCCCGCGTCCCTGACGATGTATACGGCGAAGAAGATCAAGGCGAGCCGGAAAATGTAGCCGAACAGCACTCCCGAGAGCAACGCCGCGTACGAGATTCGGCTGCCTGCGGCGATGATGCCGGCCGACAACAAGAAGTTGCCCAACACGAGCGCTGTCGCGTACGCGGCGCTCCATGCTCCGTCTGCCCCCCAGATCACGCCGCAAATGATGACCAGCACGGGCACCACGACCACACCGCGGCGGACCATGTCGAGCGAGATCGACACTTCGGGAGCATCGCCTGTGGGCTTGGTATTCCAGGCCGACGCAGATGTATTGGTCATTTCGGACCTCGAAGAGTCGGCTCGTTATGATTTGACTGGCGACGCCGCTCGCCCGCCAGATCGTCGAGACGAATCGTGTACTCGGCCTTCAAGCGGTAGAACAGACCGACCGCCCCTAGCACGAAGAGTCCGATCGTGAACCACGGCATCGTGCCGAGCCACCGATCGATGATCCAGCCAAGCCCGGAGAATAGGACCATCATCACGCCCGCCTCGATGCCAATGCCGAACGTGTCGTCGGCGCGATTGCTATTCGGAGCGGCGGGAGATGTCATGGGCGATCAGCGGGCAACACAGTCCTGAGCAGCATGGAGAGTCGGTCCAAGACGTTTGTGATAATCGTCACGAACCTATCCGTCGGGGGTTTCGGTTCGCAACCCCCAGCGGGCCGCGATCGAGCATCTCGTGCAACTGCAGCCCGGCTAGTCAGCGTCACGTCGCTCTGGGCGCGACGGGTGGAGTTGCTCGCTCGCCGGGCGCAGGAGCGCCGCCTCGACCGCCTCGGCCCGCTTGCGGCGCACACTCGGATGCAGCACCGTGAAAAGCACGATCGCCAACGCGCCGATCCCGAACGGCAGATACGTGGGGTTCGTGTCAGTCAGAACCGGATACAGCACGAATGCCGACAGCAGCGCCGTCCACGTCCAAAGGATCAGCACGCTGCGTCGGTGCCCGTGGCCGAGGTTCATCAAGCGGTGATGCAGGTGCCCCTTGTCGGCGACATCGAGAGCCTGCCGCTTCGACGCCCGCCGAACGATCGCGAACAGCGTGTCAAGAACCGGCACGCCCAGCACCAACAACGGGATTGCAAGTGGGGCAAAGAAGAAGAACGTCTGCCCAACGTGGTCTTGTGTGTTCGGATCGGCGCGACCGCCGACCAGGCTGGTCGAGACCGCCAACAGCAAACCCAACAAGAACGCCCCGCTGTCGCCCATAAAAATTCGAGCCGGATTGAAGTTGTGCGGCAGGAAGCCCACGCACATCCCGGCCGTGATCACAGCGATCAGCGGACCGGCATTGCTGTCGGACAACAACCCGAGGTCGTTGAGTTTGTTGGCGTAAAGGAAGAACGACGCGGCAGCGATTGCGACGATGCCGGCAGCGAGCCCGTCGAGTCCGTCGATCAAATTGATCGTCTGCGTCATCCCGAGCAACCACAAAGCCGTGACCAGAGGGATCCAGTCACTCGAAAGGATCAGCACGTCGTAGAACGGAACGCGAAAGTTCAACATCGTGACGCCGAAATAGACCAGGACGATCGCCGCCAGCACGACGCCGGTCACCTTGCCGGGCGGCGCCATGTCGAAGATGTCGTCAAGTAGCCCGGTGCCGAACACGACTAGCGCGGCGAGCACGATCCCAAACGGCTCGGAGTAGTCGTCGAAGATCGCATCAAATCGACCCAACAACAGAGCAACCGATAGCGCCGCCAGAAAGCCCGCCAGCATCGCCAGCCCACCGACGTGCGGAACTGGTCTGGTATGGACCGAACGTTCGTTCGGCTCGTACATCCAGTTGTGCGAAAGAGCGACCGCGCGAACGATCGGCGTGGCGGCGAACGTCGCGGCGGCGGCGACGCCACCGATCAGGAGATAATCGCCAAGGCCGGGAGACACAACTGCTCAGACTACGGCGCTGGTGAACCCAGGCTCTTATAGGCCGTTCGGGTAGGCCGGGAATCGTGCGCACAGGGCGCCGACGTCGGCGCGAACGGCGGCCAGCGCGTCGATGTCGTCGCGACCCCGAAGTGCTCGCGTGATCAGCGACGCGATCTGCGGCATTTCCTGCTCGGTCATGCCCTGGGTGGTGACAGAAGGTGTGCCGATCCGCACCCCGCTGGTGACGAACGGGCTGCGCGGGTCGTCGGGCACCGTGTTCTTGTTGAGTGTGATGCCGGCCTGGTCGAGCGACAACTGGGCGACCTTGCCGGTGAGTTCCTCGTCGAAGGGCCGCAGGTCGACCACCATCAAGTGGTTGTCGGTGCCGCCGGAGACGAGTCGGAAACCCTCCCCTGCCAGGGCGCCTGCCAGCGCCGACGCGTTTGCGACGACCTGACGTGCGTACTCGCCGAAGCTCGGCTGCGACGCCTCGTAGAAAGCGATCGCCTTGCCGGCGATGGCGTGTTCGAGGGGGCCGCCCTGCCAACCCGGAAAGACCGCCTTGTCGATCGCCTTGGCGTATTCCGCCTTCGAGAGGATGCATCCGCCGCGCGGGCCGCGCAGGGTCTTGTGGGTAGTGAACGTGACGACGTCGGCGAGCGGCACCGGATTGGGATGGGCGCCGCCTGCAACGAGTCCGGCGAGGTGAGCGATGTCGAACAGCAGCAGCGCACCAACCTCGTCGGCGATCGCACGGAACGGCTCGGGGTCGAGACGGCGCGGGTAGCTGGTGGTGCCGGCCACGATCATCTTCGGTCGATGCTCGTGCGCAAGCTTTCGCATGGCGTCCATATCGATCCGCTCCTCGCCGCCCACGCCGTACGACACGAAGTTGTACAGCATGCCGCTGGCATTGACAGGCGAGCCGTGGGTGAGGTGCCCGCCGTGATCGAGGCTGAGCCCGAGCACCGTGTCGCCGGGCTGTAGCAGCGCCTGGTAGGCGCACATATTGGCGTTGGCACCCGAGTGCGGCTGGACATTGGCGTGATCAGCCCCGAACAGAGTCTTGGCGCGTTCGATGGCGATCGCCTCGATGTCGTCGACGATCGCGTTGCCGCCGTAGTAACGCTTGCCCGGGTAACCCTCTGCGTACTTGTTGGTCAGCACCGAGCCTGTGGCGCGCATCACCGCAGGAGACGTGAAGTTCTCGCTGGCGATCAGCTGCAAGCCGGTCGTCTGGCGCTGTAACTCGCGCACCAGAAGGTCTTCGACAATGGTGTCCGGATCGGAATCGGAATGGAACGGCATGATCAGAATTGCTCCTCGAGTGCAGTGATTTGGCCGACACGACGTGCGTGTCGGCCACCTTCGAACGGGGTGGCCAAGAACACGTCGACGATCTCTTCGGCAAGGCCGACACCGACGACGCGAGCGCCGATCGACAATACGTTGGCATCGTTGTGCCCACGCGCCATGCGGGCCGTATAGAGACAGTTGCAAAGGGCGGCACGCACCCCGCGCACCTTGTTCGCTGCCAGCTGCTCGCCCTGGCCACTGCCACCCAGGACGATTCCGAAGTCGGCGCCGCCATCGCGAACGACGCGGGCGGCGGCGGCACAGAATTGGGGGTAATCGACGCTGTCGGTCGAATCGGTGCCCTGGTCGATGATCTCGTGCCCCGCTGAACCGAGCCGGTCGATCAGGTGTTGTTTCAGCTCGTACCCGGCATGGTCTGATCCAAATGCAATGCGTGCCACGCCGAGAGTGTAGGAGCCGCGAATCGACCGAACCGAGATGCCTCGACGAAACATCCGCGCCACGGACCGGGCGTGCCGTCAGCTGCCATCGACCTCTTGACCGCTCAGCGTGCCCTGGTCGGGGCAACCGGTTTCGAGATAGGTATCGGTGAGCGGGGTCTCGACTCCGACCACCATGCTCGGGTCGAGGTGGAACTCGACCCGCTGCGAACGAAAATCGTCGGCAGCGCGGTCGACCAACTCTTGCAGATCTTCAGGAATCTCGAACGCAAGATCCGGATTCAGGGGATCGCGTGTGGCCAGCGCCTCCAGCCACGCCCGCCCGAGGCGTTGCACCGCCTCAAAGTTCGACCCGGCGTCATCGAGTGACACGCGGGCGGCGTCGGCCCGACGACGCAGTGCGCCGAAGTAGGCCTCGGCAACAATCTCCTCCTCCGCGGCCAGCTCGTTCGGAAAGCTGTCGATCATGGCTGCGTACGCCGCTTCGATGATGTCGGCGGAAGCGATCTCCCAACTGGCGACCCGGCCGGGGTCACCGAGGAAGGTCGAGCCGACGAGCAAGACCTGCCACGAACCTCCGAACCTGCTCCACGACGCACAGAACGGGTCGCCACTATCGAGCCCCGGCACGCCGGTCTCTGGCACCTCGACGACCGGAGGCAGTGCTGCCGGAGCGATCGCCACGACAGCGCTGGTGTCGATCGACTCGACCGGCTCGGGGGACACTGCTGGCGCGACCGCAGTATCGACTGGATCGATCAGCGATGACGGCGGCGACAGCGACGTTGGCGCCGAACGACCGGGGGTGGTGACCGGATCGCCGAGTTCGTCACCCCCTTGGGTGCACGCCGCCAGCCCGAGAGCGGCGACGAGGGCCATCATCGATGGTTTCACCACATCATCGTCTCACGCCATGCGCGATGCTGGCCGCCATGTCACACGTTTCCAACGACCGCCCACAGATCGTGCTCGACTGTGATCCCGGCCACGACGATGTCATCGCGATCGTGCTCGCCGCCCACACGACCAACCTGCTGGGCATCACCACGGTGGCGGGCAACGCGCCGCTCGACCGCACCACCTACAACGCCTGCGTGATGCGTGACGCGATGCAGCTCGATACCACGGTGCACTCGGGCGCCGAGCGCCCACTTGTCGCCGAACCGAAGTTCGCCGGGTACGTGCACGGGGCGAGCGGGCTCGACGGCGCAGAACTACCGGCGCCCAGCCACGGCGCTGACTCGACCGACGCCGTGTCCTTCATCATCGACACCTGCCGTCAAAACGAGGGCGTCTGGTTGGTGCCGACCGGACCGCTGACCAACATCGCCCTGGCGTTGCGAACGGCACCCGATCTGGTCGACAGGATCGCCGGGATCTCGCTGATGGGAGGCGGCACGTTCGGCAACCGCACACCGCTCGCCGAGTTCAATGTCTGGGCCGACCCGCACGCTGCGGCGATGGTGTTCGATTGCGGGGCACCGATCACGATGGCCGGGCTCGACGTCACCCACCAGTTCCTGGTCACGCCGCCCCGAATCGAACAGGTCGAGGCGATCAACACCCCCTTTTCCTCGATGATCACCGACCTGTTCAGATTCTTCGCACGTAACTATCTTTCGCGACACGAGCACATGGTCGGCGCTGCGCTGCACGACCCGCTCGCTGTTATGGCGCTCACACATCCACACCTGTTCATCGGTGTCGACCGGCACGTGACGATCGAGATGGAGGGGCGCCACACCACCGGGATGACGGTGATCGATCGTCGCGACATGATCGGTCAGGAAGCTCCGAACGCGCACGTGCTCGAACGCGTCGACCACGAGGCAGCCTGGGCGATCGTGCTCGATGCCCTAGCGGCCGCCAGCAACCGCGCCGCCCACGCCTGAGATGACCGAAATGGACGATTCTTTCCCACGCCAATATGCCCGCACGCAGCGACTGACGCTCGGCGAGCCGCGCGACCTCACGGTCACCAATGACGGGGCCCGCGTGATATTCGCCCGCAGCCGGGGCGGTGCAGATCCCGTCAACTGTTTGTGGGTGGCAGACGCCACCACGGGCGACGAGCTTCTGGTTGGCGACCCAACGACCTTGCTGGCGGCCGCAGCTGCCGACGACGCCGAACTCCCTGCCGAAGAACGAGCCCGCCGCGAGCGCCTGCGCGAGGGCGCCGGCGGTGTCACCTCTTACGCCCTCTCGAATGATGGCTCGCTGGCGACGTTTGCCCTCGCCGGCCAACTGTTCGCCGCCGACCTCAACGCGGCGGTCGCGTGGCGAGTGCCGGTCGAGGGGCCCGTCTTCGATCCGAGGCCGGCGCCCGAAACCTGGCCAGACGCAGCTTCGGGCGGGGGCCTGATCGCCTATGTCCGAGGCCGGGAGCTGTGGGTGACCGATCTTGACGGCGACGCTAAGCCGGTTGCTCGGGAGCAGGGCGACCCCGACACCATTACGTGGGGCAGCGCCGAGTTCATCGCCGCCGAGGAGATGGGCCGCTATCGCGGGTTCTGGTGGGCTCCTGGCGGCGCCACGCTGGCGGTCTGTCGCTCCGACGATGCACCGGTGCAGGTGTGGCACATCTCCAATCCGGCCGACCCCGGTTCTGCGCCGCGTGCGGTTCGGTACCCCGCCGCCGGCACGCCGAACACCGACGTATCGCTGCACCTGCTACCGGTCGACGGAAGCGAAGGGCTGGCGGTCGCCTGGGACCGAACCGGGTTCCCGTATCTGGCGAAGGTGGACTGGAACGATCACGGTCTGACGATCACCGTGCAATCTCGCGACCAACACGACCTGCGGGTGCTGAAGGTCGACGTCGAAACCGGGCAGACCTCTGTCGTCTGGAGCGATCACGACGAAGCCTGGGTCGAGCTGGTGCCGGGCACAGGGGTGCTGATCGATAGTGATCGTCTCGTCATGTGCGCCGACCGCGATGGTGTACGGCGCCTTGTCGTCGGTGACGAGTTCGTCTCGTCGCTCGACGTGCAGGTCCGAGCCGTCGTGTCAGCCAGCGCCGAGCAGATCGTCGTCACCGGCAATCCGGTCGACGACGCCACCGTGCAACACCTCTATCGATGGAACGCCTCCGGGTTCGAGCCACTCACCAACGGGCTGAGTGTCAATACCGGTGCCGTTGGAGGTCAGACCGTGGTGATCCGTACGTCGACAGTGCACGAACCTGGAGCCCGATGGCGACTTCCGTCTGGCGAAACACTCGACAGCTACGCCGAGCGCCCGCTCGTGCGACCGCAGGTCGCGATCACCACCCACTCGGCGCGCGTCGCCTCTACCGCCGTTCTGCTCCCCCACGACCACGACGGGTCGCCGCTGCCGGTGCTGCTCGACCCGTATGGCGGCCCGCATGCCCAGCGGGTAGTGCGGTCGCACAATGACTTCTGCACATCGCAGTGGTTCGCCGACCAGGGATTCGCCGTAGTGGTGATCGACGGTCGCGGCACCCCTGGACGCGGCAGCGGCTTCGAACGGTCGGTGCTCAACGACCTGGCGAGCGGCGTGTTGAATGATCAGATCGACGGACTGCATGCCGCCGCCGAGCGACATCCCGAGCTCGATCTCGGTCGCGTGGCGATTCGGGGCTGGAGCTTCGGTGGATATTTGGCAGCTCTGGCAGTACTCCAACGACCCGACGTGTTCCACGCCGCAGTCGCCGGTGCTCCTGTAACCGAGTGGCGCCTTTACGACACCCACTACACCGAGCGTTACCTGGGCGACCCACATCAGCAGCCAGAGGTGTACAACGCCTCGTCGCTACTGCCGTTGGCGCCTCGGCTCAGCCGCCCACTGCTGCTGGTGCACGGTTTGGCCGACGACAACGTCGTGGCCGCCCACACGCTGCAACTGTCATCAGCGCTCTTGGCGGCCGGAAAGCCGCATGAGGTGCTGCCGTTGGTCGGCGTCACCCACATGACACCGCAAGAAGTCGTTGCCGAAAACCTGTTGTTGCACCAGCTCGAGTTCCTTCGTCGCTCGCTGGCAATCTGACCGCGCACAAGAGTGAGGGGGCCGGCGGTGACAGGGACGACGAGGGTCTCGGCGTAGCTAACGACAAACGGCTCGAATCTGTCGTTCGTCGTGGTTGGTGACCCAGATGTTGGGGTTGTCGAACGCCACCCGGTGCAGGCCGACAGCGGTCGCGTAGTCAGCGCCGCGCTTGGCCGCGGTCGCCGAGCGGATCCTTTCCGATACGACAGCTCCAGGGCGAGCGCCCGAGGTGTTCGGCGCAGGTCGAATGTTTGTCCGGTGGTTTCGTTATGGCTGTGACACCCCCTGGTCATGATGGGGGTATGGATGTTTCTTCCGTTGTCGAGC
>CALFRK010000001.1 GCA_937919625.1 uncultured Ilumatobacter sp. | reverse complement strand
TGGCGGCCGAACTCCAGCGTCGTGGCTGGATCGTTGTCGAGCCCTAGCGCCGCCGATTTGGGCTCAGGCGCAGCAGGCTGGTGTCAGCTCGTTGGCGAGACCGATCACCAGTTGCTCGATCTCGTCGCGCACCGCGCGCACCAGCTCGATTTCCTGGCCGGCCGGATCACGGAGTTCCCAATCGACCACCCGTGTGCCGGGGTAGATCGGACATTCGTCGCCACATCCCATCGTGACGATCACGTCGGCGGTTCGAGCCATGTCGTCTGTCCAGCGTTGCGGCGCGGCGTCGGTGATGTCGATGTCGCGTTCACGCATGGCTGCCACCGCCATCGGGTTGAGCTGTTCTCCAGGTGCCGAACCAGCCGAGAACACCTCGACCCGGTCGCCGGCGATCGACCGCATGAACCCGGCTGCCATCTGCGAACGACCTGCGTTGTGCACACACAAGAACAGCACCGTCGGCTTGGCGACGTGGTGGTGGTCGGCGCCCTCGCCGAGCGCCGACCGGATCGCTCCGAGCTGATTCGAGGCGAGCCTGAACCACGCCCATTTTCCACGCTGCTCACGCTCGAGCACGCCTGCGTTGACGAGTTGCGTTAGGTGATGGCTGACGGTGGGTTGCGACTTGCCGAGCGCGCCTGGCAGATTGCAGGCGCAAACGGTGCCTGTGGGTGCCGTGGCGACGATCGAAACCAGCCGCAGCCGGACCGGGTCGGCGAGTGCCTTGAGCTGGTGGGCGAGCGTCTCGGCCTGGTGCTCGTCGAGTGGTGCCTCCAGCACGCAGCATCGAGGCTCGGCTGGGGGAAGTGTCGCTGTCATGAAATACATATTGACATATGTCGATGCGTCTGCCAACCTATCGACATCCATCAATACGAATGTTCACTGGGTGCTCACCTGTGTGTCGCCAGTGCGCCGAAACCTTGAGAGGTCTCACCATGCGTCTCCAACTCGCTCTGAACGTTGCCGACCTCGACGAAGCCGTCGAGTTCTACTCGCTCATGTTCGACACCCAGCCGTACAAGATCAAGCCGGGCTACGCCAACTGGGAGATCGCCAACCCGCCGCTCAAGCTGGTCGTTTTCGAACGTCCCGACGCCGAACCGGGCTCGATCAATCATCTCGGTGTCGAAACCGAGACCGCCACCGAGGTCGTCGCCGCCGAGTCGCGGATCGCCGACGCCGGCCTCGCCACCTCTGGCATCGACGACACGATCTGTTGCTTCGCCGAGAAGGTTGAGACGTGGGTCCAGGGCCCCGAAGGACACAAGTGGGAGTGGTACGTGAAGCAGGCCGACCACGACAGCCAACTCGAGAACGTGATCGTCAGCCACGAAGAGACGGCCGGCTGCTGCCAGCCGGCCGGCACAACGGCCTGCTGCGGCTGACCCGTCACGCCAGCTGGGAGACCACCTCGCCGAGCCACTCGATACTGGCCGGCACGATCGGATCGACGACCAGCTGCACGTGGCTCGCGCCGGCGTCGGCAAACTCACGCAGTTGGTCGGCCATTTCCGATTGAGAGCCCACGATCGGCGCTCCGCCATCGTTGGGGTAGTCACCCATCTGGCGTCCGGTCCCATCTGGCAGCCTGATGTAAACCGCGGCTGTCGCCTCGATCTCACCAGTGCGTCCGATCGCCGCGATCCGGTCGTCGACGGTCGCCTTGACCTCGGCGAAACCGGCTGCGGTGTTGCCGTAGTCGCTCCACCACACGTTCCACGCCGACACGTGAGGCAGCGTGATCGCCTGCATCCGGGGTCCGATCGAACCGACCAACAATGGTGGTCCGCCGGGTCGCGGTGAGCGCGGGTGCAGCACCGAATCGTCGAGGTTGTAGTACGCGCCGTGGAAATCGATGCTGCCCTCGGCGAGCAGGGTGCGGACGATCGTGAACGCTTCCTCGAACCGGCTGACCCGATGGTCGTACGGAAACCCGAACGCCATGTACTCGCGCAGGTTCCAGCCCGCCCCGATTCCGAAGGTCAGCCGGCCGTTCGAGATCGCGTCGACGGTCGACGCCAGCTTGGCGAGCATCGGCGGGGCATGAAAGCTGGTCGAGGCGACCAGTGGGCCCAGCTCGACCCGTTCGGTCGAGGCAGCCAGCGCCGCCAGTGCTGTCCACACCTCCCATGGACCTCGTGGGCCGACCGGCACGTCGTACAGCAGATGATCGCCCAGCCAGATCGAATCGAAACCGACCTGCTCGGCAAGCTGAGCCATCGCTATCAGGTCGGGAAACGAAACCTCGTACTCGACCTCGGGAAGCTGAATACCAATCTTCATCCGCCGGACGCTACATCCACCAGTTGGTAGTTGTGCCAGGCACGACTACCAACTCAGCCGTGGTAGCCGTGTGTGATCGGCATGCGGCGGTCTTTGCCGAATGCCTTGCGGCTGACGCGAACGCCGGGGGGCGACTGGCGGCGCTTGTACTCGGCGATGTCGACGAGCCGTGTGACACGACGCACCATCGCTTCGTCGTGGCCCATCTCGATGATCTCGTTGGCGGTGCGGTCGTGTTCGACGTACAGCTCGAGGATCGGGTCGAGCACTTCATACGGCGGCAGCGACTGGTCGTCGCGCTGATCGGGGCGTAGCTCGGCTGAAGGCGGTTTGGTGATCACATTCTCGGGTATCACCTGGCGGCCGGCGACCCGGTTGACGTGCCGGCACAACTCGTACACCTCGAGCTTCAGAACATCCTTGATCACGGCGTAGCCGCCGACCGAATCGCCGTAGATCGTGAAATAGCCGACCGCCATCTCGCTCTTGTTGCCGGTGGTGAGCGCCATCCAACCCATCTCGTTCGACAGCGCCATCAGCAGCATGCCGCGGCAGCGCGATTGGATGTTCTCGTACGTGAGGCTTGGCTGGCGGCCCTCGAACGAGGGGGCGAGCATGTCGAGATACGCCTGAAAGGCCGGCTCGATCGAGATCGTGCGGTAATCGATGCCAAGGTTCTCGGCCAGCAGTTGGGCATCCGACTTCGAATGGTCCGACGAATAGCGCGACGGCATCGAGACACCATGCACGTGTTCGGGGCCGAGGGCGTCGGCTGCGATGCATGCCACGATCGTCGAATCGATGCCGCCCGACAGCCCGATCACGACGTCGCCGAAGCCGTTCTTGTGGAGATAGTCGCGCGTGCCGAGCACGAGTGCGTCGTACAGCTCGTGATGGCGATCGAGTGGTTCGGTGATCGGCGAGTGCACCACGGCATCGGCGGCGCGTGTGGAGTCGCTGATGCGCACGACCGGCAGCTCGGCGTTAGTGCGTTTGCCGCGCGGGTCTAGCAGCCGTTTGCGGTACACGGGTGGGATCAGAAGGTCGACGATCATCAGGTCTTCGACGAACTGCGGCGCACGCGCGAGCAGCTTGCCGTCGGCGTCGACCACGAACGAGCCGCCGTCGAACACCAGCTCGTCCTGGCCGCCGATCTGGTTGACGTACACGATCGCCGAGTGGGCGTCTTGCGCCCTGGTGGCGACCATTCGCTCGCGTCCGGTGTCCTTCTCCCAGTGGTATGGCGAGCCGTTGATGTTTATGTTCAGCTCGGCGCCGCCGGCGGCCTGCGTGGCAAGCGGACCGAACGGCGACCAGATGTCTTCGCACACCGACACCCCGACCTTGATGCCGCCGATCTCGTACAGCTCTAGCGGATCGTTGTCGGTGCCGGGTGTGAAGTAGCGCTGCTCGTCGAACACGGCGTAGTTCGGCAACACCCGCTTGCGGTACGTGCCGACGACCCGGCCGCCGACACAGGTCGCCGCCGCGTTGTAGAGATCGCGGTCGCTGTCGACGAATCCGACGACGGCCGCACACTCGCCGGTGTGGGCGGCAAACGTTTCGAGTGCGGTCCGGTTGTCGGCGACGAATCCTGGCTTCATCACCAGGTCTTCGGGGGGGTAGCCGGTGATCGACAGCTCGGGGAAGGCGACGATGTCGCATCCGGCAGCCTCGGCGCGGTCGTACGCCTCGATCAGCTTTGCCAGGTTGCCGTCGAGGTCACCCACGGTGGGGTTGAGCTGGGCGAGCGCGATCCGCAGAACAGTCACCCGGTCAGGCTACTCACCGGGCCTTGAGGAGCCCCGCCGAGTGGCCGCAGGCGGGAACCAGCAAAGGATCATCAACCCGGGCTCCAGCCGACTTGAAAGTAGCCGAGCGGCCGCCGGCGGCGCCAACCGTCCTGAGCGTCACTTGGAGAAGAAGCCGACTACGTCAACGACGAGGTCGGTGCCGACCAGCGAGGTGAAGTGTTCCTGCCCGTCGTCCGACAGCTGGGTGAAGGCCAGCGCTGCTCGCGTCTGCCCCGAGCCGGTGAAGTTCACGCTCGATACAAGTGGAGTCGTTGGCATCGGGTGAACGGAAACCCACCCGGCTGCGTCGGTCTCTGTGACCGTTACGTTCTGAACGACGGCGCCTGATGACTGGCTGCCGGGAACGGTGGCGACCACCGCAGACCGTGGCACCAGCGGGCCGAAGCCGACCGAGGCGCGGGTATCGACCATACGAATCGGGTCGATCGACGTGTACAGACCCGAAGTCGTCGCCGGCGCCGAGTCGGACGTGACATACCCCAACACGTCAATCACGACGTCGGCGATGTTCAGCGTGTGGAGCGAGTAGAAGCCGGACGAGTCCGATGGGATCATCAACAGGTTCGCTCTGACGTCGCCAGGAAGCACGTTCACGTTCGACGTGCCCGGCCAGGCTGATCCTCCCGGGAAGCCGCCGATGTATCCGCCAGGGCCTCCGCCGGAGATGACAGCAGCCGAGACGACGATTGCAGCGGCCTCACCGTGTCCGTCGATGCCGAGCAGGCCGTCGGCGACGAAGTCGATCTGATCTACTGAGCGAGTCCACGGATTCGGGCTGCCGGAGGTGAGCGTCGACCCGCTCGCGATTCGGGTGTCGACGAGTCGGGCCGGATCGACCGGCACGAAGCGGCCGTCGTTGGTGATCCCGCCGGCGTCGACCAACCAACCCATGACATCGATCACCACGCGACCGGAGGTCGACGATTCGAGCACGAATGTGCCGGTCGCGTCGAGGGGGACGACTGCAGCGTTGGCGACGACAGCGCCCGGCAGATCGGCGTTTAGCGACGACGTGGTTGGTCGGGCGGTCCGCGTGCCCCAGACGCGGAGGTAGCCGGGCCCGGCGGTCGAGGCGTAGGTGAGGTTCACCATCGCGGCCTTGACGCCGGCGGGTGGAGCGAGGCTGACGAGACGGGTCGTTCCGTTGAACACGGCGCCCGGTGTCACTCCGATGTTGTGCTGCGTGTCGTAAGCCCGAAACGGCACTACCGGAATGATCTTGAGCCCGCTCGTCGTCGACGAGGCCAGCGGTGCTGTGCTTGAGATCATCCGCAACGAACCGCCGACCTGCACGTAGTACAGAACCATCCGGCCTCCGGCGTCGAACCCGAACGTCATATCGGTGATGCCGAAGGCTGCGGTGGCGAAGGGAGCGCCGTAGTCGATCGTGCCGTTTTCCTGACGGATCCAAATCTGCCCTGTTCCGCCGTCAGCGAACAGATAACTGCCGTCGTACTCGGAGGGCCACAGCCCGTTCGGAACGAATGCTCCGGCGGTTACATACCTTCCCAGCACACGTCCGTAGGCGGTGATCGGGTCGGTCATGCCGGCCGGAGCCGCAGCGCAAGCGGGAGTTGTGCCTTGTGGGCAGAACCCTTCGCGGGACGGCCAGCCATAGTTGCGGCCGATCAAGCCCTCGTTGACTTCTTCAAACGTGCCCTGCCCGACGTCGTTGACAAAGAACCGATCGGACCCGTCGTTGCGATCGAAGGCGATCCGGTACGGATTGCGCAGCCCCCAGGCGAACAGCTCCTGGCACGTTGACGTCGGCGTCGCCGACGTGTTGCCGCGAAGGGCACAGCGCACAGTGCCGGGCCCCGTGAGTGGATTGCCGATGGCCGGTTGGCCGTCGGGTGTGATTCGCAGGATCTTGCCGTTCAGCAGCGAGAGGTCCTGGGCGGCATCATTGAGGCCGCCCGACCCGGAATCGCCACGCGGGTCGCGACCAGCGTCTCCGACGCTGACGTACAGGTTGCCGTCACTCCCGACGTCGATGTCGCCACCATTGTGATTGCTGTTGACCGACGAGATGTTGTCGACCAACACGACCTCGCTGGCGGGGTCGATGGTGTCGCCTGTCATTCGAAACCGGCTGACCCGGCTGACACAACCACCTGGTGCGGTGCTGGCGGTGCGCGTGTAGTACAGGTACACCAGCCCATTGCCGAGGAAGCCCGGGTCGGGTGCCAGACCGAGCAGTCCGCGTTCGCCATTGCTACAGATGTTGTCGATCGCCAGCGCCGTGTTGAACGGTTGTCCAGGGTGCCCGACGCGAACACGGCCGCCCTGTTCGAGCACCACGATCCGATCACCGGGTAACCATTCGACCGCCGTTGGGCGGGTCGCCGTAGCAACCGATGTGTCGACGAACCCGGTGCTCGGCGTGGCCGCCCCAACCGGGCTGATTGCGGTCGCCGCGACGATCATCGGAGCGATCAATGTGGCAGTCAGGAGTCCCTGCAGATGGCGACGCATAGTGGCGACAATACTGCGCCAAGCGGTCGGAGCTCGATCAGGGTGTGGAGAGAGTCATTCGGCCGGCAACTGCAGGAACTGGTCCTCAGGATTTAGCTCGAGGTCGAAGAATAGCGTCATCGGCTCGGTGCCATCAGAGCTGGCGTCGATGCCGAACGTGCCCTCGTAACGCTGCAGCAGCAAGAGTCCGAGTCGTTGGTCGTTCTCGCCGTACGTGTACCACTCGGTTCGTGCGATGGTGCCCTCGTTGAAGAACGCGTTCTCGCCGGCCATCAGCATCGCTTCGTCGGTGAACACAGCGCTTGGGTCGGCATAGAAGGCGACGACCCTGTCGAACTGGTCAGCGGGCGCCTGCCATGCAAGCATGACGTCGACGTAGACCAGGCCCTTGTCGGCCTCGAACGAGTCGGCTGAGCGGCGGCGCAGGTCGACACTGGCATCGCTGAGGTCGAGGCCGTCGGGAAGTGGCACATGGGCGAGAACGGCGGTCACGAGCGGTACCGGAGTTCCGGCGCCCGTTGCGATATCGATATCGACATCGATCGAATAGCCCGCCAGTTGCTCACGCTCGGAGTTGTAGCTCCACCCGTTGATGTCTTCGGTCGACCAGATAAAGACAGGAGCCACCTCACCGGGCACGCCATTGAAGACGCCGGTTGGCGTGCCGGTGGTGTACACGTGGTTGACCGAGTTGGGTCCACCCGGGTCGCCCGGGTCAGAGCCGGTGCTGTTCTGCCTCTCGAAACCGAGGTCGGCCATGATCGGATCCCACGTGTCGATGATGTCGACCGAACCGGGACCGTTGTCGTCGAGTGTGATGTCGATGTCGGGCACCATCCCGCCGGGAGCGATCGTGTCGAACCCGAACGAGAACCTGGCGCCGCCATCGCTGAACCACGGATCGGCCGACAGTTCGAACAGGGTCGAGCCCTCCGGAACCGGAATCGCAAACGGAAAGCCGATCCACTGCTGAGCGAGCGAGAGCGGTGCGATGGTCGGGTCGGTCGTGGCCTGGTCGGTCAGAGCCATCAGTTCGGGAAGGGTGGCGAGGTCGAACGAGACCGGTGCGGGAGCGGGCGCTTCCGTGGTGGTCGTTGTAGACAGATCGGTGGTCGGCGGCTGGGTGGGCGTCGGGGCGTCGGTCGACGGTGGTGCTGAAGTCTCGGTCGCGGGGGGCGTCGTCTCGGCGAGCGTGTTGGATGCCTCCGGCTCAGGCAGATTGGTGGCCGGTGTGGCGTCATCATCAGACCCACCGCCACAAGCCGCGCCGATCAGGCAGATTGCGACGATCGACGCCCGACGTGATGTTCTTGCGGCTCTCATGAGGGCCTCCTTGCGCTCGGCACCGTGCACACCGTTATAGCCGATGGTGGCGACACCAGCCGAGGATGCCTGTGGCCGGATCGGGAGCCCCTACGGTTGGGTGCCATGTTGGCAGCCGTCGGAGATCTCGTTGACGACATCGTCGTCCATCTCGCCGGGCCGGTCAACGAGGCATCCGACACGAACTCCAAGATCGTTCGACGCCGCGGCGGTAGCGCTGCCAACGTGGCCGAGATGGCTGCCGTGCTCGGTCACCCGGCCCGGTTCCTCGGCCAGGTCGGTTCCGACACGATCGGTTCGGTGCTTGTCGACGAGCTCGCAAGCGCCGGTGTCGAAGTCGGGTGCGTTCGGCGCGACGGCAGGTCGGGCACGATCATCGTGCTGGTCGACGAGCACGGCGAACGCACGATGCTGACCGACCGAGCTGCATGCATTCAGCTCTTGGGTCCGGAATGGGTGTGGCTCGATGGTGTCTCCATGCTGCACGTGCCGTTCTATTCGCTCACTCATCGCCCGCTCGCTGACACTGCGACCACCTTGATCGGCTGGGCCCACAAGCTTGAAATCCGAGTGTCGATCGACGTCTCGTCGGTTGCACTGATCGAGGGATTCGGCGCCACCCGCATGATCGAGACGCTCGAGGCTCTGCGACCGAGCATCGTGTTCGCCAATCGCGATGAGGCGGCGGCGCTCGATATCAGTGGACCGATCGCTGGTGCGGTCACTGTGGTCAAGCACGGTCGAGACCCGGTTGTGGCGTACGCAGGCGACGATTGGATCGAGATCCCCGTGCGACCGATCGAACACGTGACCGACACCACGGGAGCGGGCGACGCCTTCGCCGCTGGCTACCTGACGAGCAGTGAGGCGACCGTGCGCGCAGCGGTCGAAGCCGGCTGTCGAGCAGCTGCCAGCCTGATCACTTCACGCTGAGCCCGATCGATATCGTCGCTGGCCACCGGTAGCTGACGAAAACGACGAACCCCCGCCCACATACTGTGAGCGGGGGGCTTTGGTCGGGGTGAGAGGATTTGAACCTCCGGCCTCCACGTCCCGAACGTGGCGCGCTAACCAAGCTGCGCTACACCCCGTAGCGGGGAAAGATCCTATCCGGCGGCTGCCGGTTCTTCCTCGGGCGACTTACCGGTTTCCGTCACGGCGTCGTCATCATCGGGCGCACCGTTCTCGGGCGCATCGTCGGCGACCGGATCGACCGGAACGCCTTCGAACAAGCCTGTCCCGTTGATCGCCGCCTCCGCCGCCCGCTTGAGACGCATGGCGTCGAGTGGCTTGATCAGCCAAGCATCGGCGTGCGACCGCTGGGCGAGATACACGTCGGCCTGGCGGTCGAGCAACATCAGGATCGGTGTCCTCGGCACGGTGCTGACCGATTCGTCATTTCGCAGCGCCAGCGAGATCGCCATGCCACCCATCGATCCGACCTGCAGGTCGGTGATCACGAGGTCGGGACGGCGGTCGGCGATCACGCCTGTGACTGAGCGACCGTCGCGGCACACGGTGAAGCTGGTGTCGGGGCCGCCGAGCGCTGCGGTGACCTCGTCGACGATCCAATCGGCGTCTGTGGCAAGCAGGATGTGCACGCCACGACGATACCTGGCCGCTCGTGCCACGAAGAACTGCGCACCGGCTATCGATCAGGCAAACAGGTGTCGCGCCAATACGTCGAGGGCGACCACGTCGTGAACGTCGCTCGGCAGCAGTGGTACCTCGACGACCGCCGAGCCGGCAACCTGTTCCAACAACGGGGTCAGCTCGGCTCGTTCGGCGGCGGCGATCGTTCGCAGCTCGGCAAGATTGTTCCAGACGGCTGCCAGCTGGAACTTGCCGCGCTTGGTCGCTGCGACAGCCCTGCTGGCGGCCTCGGCGACGGTGCCCTCACCAAACCTGGGGTGAACGCGGTTGATCACGGTGGCGTGCACCGAGAACCCCTGACCCGCCAGCTGGTCGGCGAACCAGATCGCCTCAGCGAGCGTGTCTCGTTGCGGCGACGCCACCAGAATGAACCGTGTGGTATCGGCCCGCAACAGAGCGGTCACCGCCTCGGCGCGCTGACGGAATCCGACGTCCATGCCGGCGAACGCCTGAAAGAACGCCACGGCATCGGCCAGCACATCCGAGCCGACAACTCGCCCGATCGCCTTGAGGATCGGCTGGGTCGCCACGGTCAGCACTCGGAAGCCGGTACGGGTCGGCATCATCAGCAGCTTGAACGCTCGGTGTTCGAGGAATCGTGTCAGCACGCCAGGTGCGTCGAGGAAGTCGAGCGCGTTGCGACTCGGCGGCGTGTCGACGACCACGAGATCGAACCTCTCATCGTCGTGTAGTTCGTGCAATGCCTCCGAAGCCATGTACTCCTGGGTTCCGCTGAGAGCGCCGGCGATATTGCGGAAGAAGCGGCTCTCGACGATCCGGTCGGCCTGGGCAGCGTTCGGCGCATTGGCGCGAACCACCCGCTCGAACATTGCCGGGGTGTCGAGCATCATCGCCCAGAGTTCGCCGCTGCCGGGTGCTTCATCGACCGAGACCCGCTGCGGCTCTCCTGTTAGACCGTCGGCGAGGCCGAGTGCGTCGGCCAGGCGCCGCGCCGGATCGATCGTGACGACCACAACACGCCGTCCCCCCCGCGCCGCTTCCAACCCGATCACGGCCGCGGTCGTGGTCTTGCCAACCCCGCCCGACCCGCAACACACCAACACCGATGCCCCATCGACGACTTCCGACAACGAGTTGCGAGTTGTGCCAGGCACATCTCGCAACTCAACTCGCCGCTGCGGATCGAAGGTCATCTCGTCAGCTCCTCGGCGAGCGCTGCGATGTCGTCGGGCGAGAGCCCAGCGACAGGGCGAGCAGAGAGGTGGATCTGCGGCCGGGCGACCTCGCTGTTTAGCCGATCGAGCTCGGCGACCTGCACTGCGAGGCGGGTGCGTCGAAACGTGGCGGCGGCAAGCGCGTCGGCAACTTGGGCTCGCGCTCGGCCGAAGTCGACGTCTCCCGGTTCGGGGAGCGGGTCGGCGACATCGACCTGATTGACGACGAGCGATGCCAGTTGGACTCCCACCCGGACCTCGAGCGCCGCCGATGTCTCGATCAGCTCGTTGACCGGCGTCGTTTCCGGCAATGTGACCAGCAGTACTCGGCAGCGTTCGGGGTCGCGCAACATCTCGAGCACGTCCTGCGCCTGGTCGCGCACCGGTCCGCCGCGCACCGCATCGAGCAGTCCGCTGGCAGACGTCAAAAACGTGATCGCGTGCCCCGCTGCCGGTCCGTCTACGACGATCAGGTCCCACTCGCCTGATCGTTCGAGCTTCTTGATGTTGCCGAGCACGACCAGGTCGTCGATGCCGGGTGCTGCGGTGCCGATCACGTCGATCACGCCCGTCGAGACGAGTCGTTTGGCTGTCCGCTTGAATCCGTGTTCGATCAGATACTCCTCCAGCGAGTCAGCGGCGGAGATTGAACGAACGTCAAGGTCGGGTAGCAGCTCGGCCAGCGCCCGTTTGCCGTCGAGCTCGATCACGAGAACACGTTGGCCGGCATCGGCTGCGGCGCGCGCCAGAACTGCCGTTACCGTGGTCTTCCCCACGCCGCCCTTGCCCGCGACGATGACGACGTTCGAGGAAGTGAGGTCGGCGAGTGGGTTTACGTTCGACACTGGATCTCCGGAGGCACCTCGTGCGCAGACTACTGATCACCTTGCTCGGCGCCATCGCCTTGCTCGGGATCGTTGCCGCCCCAGCGGCGGCGCAGAACACCGACGACCCCACCGAGGTCGCCGAAAAGGTCGCTGCGGTCGACGTGTTGCAGGTCAATGGCCTGTTCGACGACATCGTCGTCACCGAAATTGGCGATGCCATCGACCGGGCGGTCGATCAGGGCAGCCAGGCGCTCGTGTTGCAGGTCAACTCGCGTGGTGCCGTCGTCAGCGACGAGGCGATCGCCACTCTCATGGATCGCATCGCCGAGGCACCGGTTCCGATTGGTGTGTGGGTCGGTCCGACCGGCGCTCGTCTTTACGGAACGCCCGCTCAGATCCTCGCCGTCGCTGATGTGACCGGCATGGCCCCCGGCGCCCGGGTTGGCAACATCGGGCCCTCGGTGAGCGAGCACGAGCTCGGCCCGGGACTCAATGCGTTGCGCACGCAGACCGTTGGCCTGTCCGACGCCCGTTCGTTGTCGGTGTTCAAGCAGCGCATCTCCGATGAGGGCATCGCCACGATGGTCAACATGCTCGACGCCCTCGACGGATACACCGAGAATGGGATCGAGCTCAATACCACCACCGAGACCCTCAACGGTTCGGGTGTCGTGCAGCGTGAGACGATCGCCACCGCACGGCTTGCCAAGCTCGGGTTGGTCGACCAATTGCTTCATACCGTCGCCAGCCCGCCAGTGGCGTACTTGCTGTTGTTGATCGGTCTGGCGCTGTTGATATTCGAGTTCTTCGCCGCCGGAGTCGGGATCGGGGGCGGGATCGGCGCCGCCTGCACGATCCTCGCCGGCTACGGGTTAGCGGCTCTTCCTGCGCGCGGCTGGGCGGTCGCCTTGCTGGTGTTGGCGATGCTCGCTTTCGCGATCGACGTGCAAGTTGGTATCCCGCGGTTCTGGACGGGGGTCGGCATCGTGTTCACGGTCGTCGGCAGCCTGTGGTTGTATGAGCCGATCACCGGTTCGTCGCTTCGGGTCCCGTGGATCTCGCTGTTTGCGGGGATCGGCGGCGTCATGCTGACATTCATCGTCGGCATGCCGTCGATGACCCGCTCTCGTTTCGCAACGCCAACGGTTGGTCGCGAGTGGATGATCGGTGCCGAAGGCGTCGCTGTCGTCGAGATCGACCCGGAGGGCACGGTCCAGGTCGGAGCAGGCCAATGGCGTGCGCGCACCAATCGGGCCACGCCGATTCCGGCGGGTGACCCGCTGCGCGTGATCGCCATCGATGGCGTCACCCTTCAGGTCGAGCCGCTCGAAGGCGCCGCCAGGGACTACCGCGAGATGCGCCACAAGCCCGGTGCGGATGAGGATATCCCCGAACTCGCCGACGAAATCGACCGGGTCGACGGCTGACAAGCAAGCCACGTTGTGTCAGACACGACGTGGCGTCAGTCAAGCTGGGGGAGGCGCGGGCCGGCGATCCGGAAGTCATCGCGACGCCGGGTGATGCCACGCGCATCGAGCTCGGCCACGAGCGGCAAGGCGTACTTGCGGCTGACGCCGGTGCGATCGCGGAACTGGGCCACCGTGAACCCTGCCGGATCGGTCGCCAGCAACTCGGCCGCGACCTGTGCGGCGGCAGCGATTGCGTTCTGGTGGAACAGCAACTTGTCGCGCTCGATCAGCACGCCGCGCCGGGTCAGTTCGCGAACGGCGACACGGTCGAGATCGGAGGGCAGCTCAGGTGCGAAGCCACCGGCGAGGATTTGGTCGGCCAGCGGATGGTCGGCGAACGGGTCGATCACGTCGGCAGGCCGAGCCCGGCCGGCTTCGACCGTGAGACCCTCGAGTGTGTCGACAACCGCTCGTTCGTGTTCGTTGAGGCCGGCCAGGTCGAAGCCGAGTTCGTCGGCCGCTTCGATCGCGGCGAGAACGCGCTGCTGGGTTTCTGCCAGCAGCGCCGGAGTGGTGACCCACCGCCCAACGGTCGGTTCGACCGCCTTGCCTGTCAACAGATCGAGTTCGTCGACATCGACCCAACCGCGTTCGGCCACGACCCGTTCGATCGAGCGGTCGGGCCGTGCCTTCGAGGCCCGCGTGACGGGCGCGATGTCGAGCACTTCGCCGCCGCCGATCGTTTCGTCACGCCCCGATTCGCGCAACACATAGCGGTCGCCCGGCAGCAGTGGCAACGCGTCGGGCAGGAACAATCGCACCGCCCCGCTGGTGCCCGGAGCGAGCGTGTCGGCGCCCAACACACGGACCTTCACCGGCAGTTCGCGTGAGCCGATGTAGGCCAGGTAGGCGCCTCGGCGAGACACCTCGTGGTCAAGGCTGGCGAGCACGTCGAGCGAGGCGTCGAAGCGGTCGCTGGTTCGCCAGCGATCGGTTGTGGTCACGGCGTGCCCGCGCCCGATTTCGTCGTGGCCAACCCCGTTCAGGTTGAGGGCGACCCGGTTGCCGGCGTCGATTATGTCGACGGTCGAACCGAGCGTCTGGATCGAACGAATGCGGGCTGTGTGACCACCCGGTTCGATCGCCACGGTCTCGTCGTGGTGCAGCCGCCCTCCGGTCAACGTGCCGGTCACGACCGTGCCGCTGCCCTTGGCTGCGAACACCCGGTCGATCCACAGCCGTGGCCGCTGGCGATCGGCCGATGGAGGGGTATCGGCGATGAGCACATCGAGCGCCGCCAGCAGGTCGTCGAGTCCGGTGCCGCCCAAGGAATCGACTGCGATGACCGGCGCCGACTCGAGAAATGTGCCGGCGACGTGGTCGACGACCTCGAGCATGGCGATCTCGAGCCACTCATCGTCGACCAGGTCACGCTTGGTGAGGGCGATCAAGCCATGGCGCAGGCCGAGCAGTTCGAGGATCCTGAGGTGCTCTTCGGACTGAGGCTTCCAGCCCT
Source organism: uncultured Ilumatobacter sp. (assembly GCA_937919625.1). Classification (GTDB taxonomy): domain Bacteria; phylum Actinomycetota; class Acidimicrobiia; order Acidimicrobiales; family Ilumatobacteraceae; genus Ilumatobacter. The sequence continues at coordinate 71,359 of CALFRK010000001.1, read as the reverse complement.
CGGTTGCCGCTACGACGAACAGGCACGCATCGACGCCGCCGACGCCGGCCAACATGTTGCGCAAGAACCGAACATGGCCGGGTACGTCGACAAAGCTGACGCCGGCCCCAGACGGCAGCCGGGTGTGAGCGAACCCGAGATCGATCGTGAGTCCGCGTCGCTTTTCTTCTTCGAACCGGTCGGGGTCGGTACCCGTCAGAGCCAGCACCAGCGACGACTTGCCGTGGTCGACGTGGCCGGCGGTAGCGACGACCCTCATGTTGCCGACGGTTGTGCCAGTGACGACAGGGCGGCGATGACGATCGTGTCGTCGTCAGACTCGACCGAACGCAGATCGAGATAGGTGCGCCCATCGCGGGTGCGCCCGATCACCGGCGGCTCGTGGTTGCGGAGCGGTTTCAACACGTCACCGTCGACAGCCACGGCGACCGACGGCATCGAGACGCCAGGTGCCGACCCCGCTCCGGGCAGCGCCTGGCTGTCGACGACAGTTCCGGTGCCTGCGGCGTCGACGATCCGCTCGGCCCGTATCCGCAGCGACTCGGTGGATTGGTCGACCATCCGCCAGAAAGCGATATCGGTCGTGACCGTGCGATCGAGATACGACAGGGCGACGTTCTGCAGCGCCGCCAGCACCAGCCCACCGCACCGCAGGGCACGGGCGAGCGGATGCTTGGAACAACGCGCCACCAATTCTGCACTGCCGACGATGATGCCGGCCTGCGGGCCACCCAGCAGTTTGTCGCCGCTGAACGTGACCAGGTCGGCCCCGTCGGCGAGCGTCTGCACCGCCGCCGGTTCACCCGCCAGCCAGGCCGGCGGAGCGCCGCTGATCCACGGAACGTTGGCGTCGATCAGGCCGCTCCCGATGTCTGCGACGACAGGCACATCGAGCGTGGCGAGTTGGCTGACCGGAGTGTCCTCGACGAAACCCTCGACCCGGTAGTTGCTGGGGTGCACTTTGAGCACGAGGGCGACATCGTTGCCTGGCCTGACGATCGCCCGCTCGTAGTCGGACAGCCGCGTACGATTTGTGGTGCCGACGTCGATCAGGCGGGCGCCCGACTGTTCCATCACCTCCGGCACACGAAACGCACCGCCGATTTCGACCGACTCGCCTCTCGACACGGCGACGTCGCGCCCCTCGGCCAGAGCTGCCAGCACCAGCAGCACCGCCGAAGCGTTGTTGTTGACGATGATTGCCGCCTCAGCGCCACACAGCTGGGCGAACAGCTGGCCGACCGCCTGTTGGCGCGAACCGCGTGTGCCAGTCGCCAGATCGAACTCGACCGTTTTGGCACGCGCCGCCTGTGTATGTGCCACCGGGGCCCGCCCGAGATTGGTGTGCAACAGAACGCCCGTGGCGTTGACCACTGGAGTCAGCAGTGTTCGCCGGAACAGATCGGCGCATGCGGCGGCAGATTCCGGCGAGCCGGCGGCGATTGCCTGGCGGGCGAGGTCGACCAGGATCGGGTGCGGGAGACCAGAGCCGACGAGCGAGCGAGCGAGTGTGTCGACCGATGGGGGACGTGCGCTGGTCTCGCTCATCGTCGGGAGCCTACGCTCGACATCCGTGCCACAGTCCATCGACCCCGTCAGCATCGATCTGGTGCAGCTCGACCCCGAGCTCCCGATTCCGAGTTACGCCCACGCCGGCGACGCCGGGCTCGATCTGTACGCCCGCCAGGATGCCTCGATCAGCGCCGGCGGCTGCAGGTTGTTGATGCCGACGGGCATCGCGATCGCGATCCCGATCGGATTCTGCGGGCTGGTGATGCCACGCTCGGGCCTGGCCCTCAAGCACGGCATCAGCATCGTCAACGCTCCCGGCTTGATCGACGCTGCCTACCGTGGCGAGATCAAGGTGGTGCTGTTGAACACCGACCCGGTCGACGACTATGTGATCCACCGCGGCGACAGGGTCGCCCAACTGGTTATCCAACGAGTCGCCCAGGTCAGCTGGAATATCGTCGATGATCTCGACGGGGTCGACCGTGGAGGCGGCTTCGGCCACACCGGCCGCTGAACGGAAAGGAGTCACGGAAAGGCGTCGAACGGAAAGGTGTCATGCACCTTTCTGTTCAGACTCACGATTCGGTGATCGTGATGGAGTCGATGAGGATCTGGTCGCGGGGCGGCACTCCGTTGTTCTCGGGGTTGGCGACGCCATCCATCTCTGTGACCGCCTCACCGCCAGCGGTGACCTGACCAAACAGGCTGTAGCTCGGCGGCAGCGCAGCCCCCTGAGCGCCAGTGATGATGAAGAACTGGCTGCCGTTCGTGTCGGCCCCACTGTTGGCCATCGCGATCGATCCGAGCCGGTACTCGCCCGCCAACGGAAGTTCGTCGGCGAACCGATATCCAGGTCCGCCAGTGCCCGTCGCCGTCGGGTCGCCGCACTGCACGACGAAGCCCGGAATCGCCCGGTGACACTCGGTGCCGTCGAAGTAGTGGAACCACGCCAGGGTCACGAAGCTATTGACGGCGAGAGGCGCCTTTTCGGGATCCAAGGTGATCGTGAGGTCGCCGAAGTTGGTTGCGACCTCAGCTGTGTAGGTCTTGGTGACATCAATGCAGAACGGCGGGTACTCGTCGAACTCTTGCTGTTGCGGCTCGGAACCGTCGGTCGCCGGGCACTCGCTGGGGTCGGCCATCGGCGGCGCGGTGACCGGAACCCGCTTGATGACGGAGGTGATGTCGACCACGAAGGTGACGGCATCGCCAGGTTTGATGATTTCTCCGGCGCCCTGGTCGCCGAAGGCGAGCAAGGCTGGAATATCCATCTGGATCCGGCTGCCCTGGCGGGCGCCGACCAGTCCCTGCTCGAAGCCAGGGATCGCACCGCCTGAGCCGAGTGTGATCGGGAGCGGCTGGCCACTGTCGTAGTTGTTGTCGAACTCGGTGCCGTCGGCGCTGATCACGCCCACGTACATGAGTTCGACCGTGTCGCCGTTTTCAGCTGGGTCACCGGTGCCATCGACCAGTTCGGTGACGACTAGTCCGATCGGCAGTTCTTTGGGAAGTTGTATCGATGGCTTACCGGTGGAGTCGTCTGCCGGTGTGCTGCCGCCCGCAAGCGCGATGGTTGCAGGTTTGGTGGTGGTGACACCATCGGTGTCAGCGCCGGACGCATCGGGGCTGAAATCGTCGGCCACCTGAGCGTCGCCGGCGACCGGCTCGTCAGCGTTGTCGTTGCTGCAGCTAGCGAGTGTCAGCACGGTCGCCACGACGACCAAGCCGAAACGGCGCGAGCCAGAAGGCTTCCTCTTCATCATCCGCCTGCGGGTGTGACGGAGACGACGTCGATCACGAACGTGAGCGCGTCGCCGGGCCGGATCGTGCCTCGATCGGCGTCGCCGTAGGCGAGCTCGGACGGGATGTCGAGCTGACGCTGGCCGCCCGCCTTGACGCCGACCAAGCCCTGCTCCCAGCCCTTGATGACTCCACCCGAGCCGAGCAGGACCGGGTAGGGATCGCGGCGGTCGTAACTGTTGTCGAACTCGACACCGTCCTCGGACCGCACCCCGACATAATGCACGACCACTGTGTCACCGTTTTGTGCGCCCGCGCCGGTGCCTTCGACGAGGTCGGTGATGACGAGTTCGGTCGGCAACACGGCAGGGATCACTACCTCGGGCTTTGGCGGCGTTGGGGCCGTGTTCACCGGAGTCGTGACCAGAACCGATACGTCGGATGGAAGAACCGACACTTCGGGCGCAAGCTCGGTGGCTACAGATTCTTCGTCGCCGCTGAAGGCGCCGCCGATCCATGCGATCAGAACGATTGCTCCGAGCGCCAACACAGCGCCGATGCCCCATCGCAGGACGGTGCGTTTGACCGTGCTAGCGCGCTCGGCGCGCGCCTCCTCGATAAGCCGTTGTTGACGGTTTGCTTTTTGACGTTCGCGCTTCTGGGTGCCCACGAATCAGCGAGGATACCGGCGCTACCGCTGGGTTCCGGCGCGCCCCTGTGGTTCGTATCTTCGCTTCGCCGCCAATGTAGGTTCAAGCCGTGCCGAAACGGGCCGATAACAGCAGGTAGTGACGGTGCGTCAGACACCGCCGAACCGATGGTGGCGCGTATGACCCTCTTTCAGATGGTCGAACAATTCGATGGACATGATGGTGACCGGGGGCAGCTGTGATCGGCAGTGCGCGCCGTAACACCGGTGCGCTCGCCCTGGCGATCGGCGCGATCGCGTCGGGTGTCTGGTTGTCGTGGCGGGCGATGCATCTCAGTCTGAATCCGATCGAACTGTCGGTCTTTGTGGCCGAACTGGTGTCGACCCTGTCCGGCTTGATCGTTGGAGTCGCGATCGCCCGTGCCTCGCAACCGAGAACGGTGTTCGGGACCGATCGCCGAGAGTCGTTCAGGTTCGCTTTCGCAGTGGCCGACATTGTCGGTCGCACCCGAGTGTCAGATCTACGCGTTGGTGTGGCAACCTCGTATCGGGTGCTCCGGCAGCCGGGAGCGCGGTTTCCCGAGTTGGCGATAGCCGCTGTCTTGACCGACGGGCCGCGGCGTCTTGTGCTGGTGGTCTCGTTGTCTGTCGCTCTGGTAATCGGCATTGCGCCGATCCCTATGCCGCCGCTCTGGGCGATCGCGTTCGGCCTTTCAGCGATGGCGTTGATGTCGTGTGCGCACGTGCTTCTCAGCGGCGGTCGAATCCGCTTTGGTGACCGCGTTCGCTGGTCGTCGGCAGCACTTGGTGAGGTCTGTTCAGGAGCCGACCGCGATGGGTTCGCCCCCCGTCGGTGGGTAGGCACGGTGGCATCCGTGGTCGTGCTCAACCTGGCGGTCGCGTTGCGGGGCATGAGCGATCGTTGGACACACGGTCTGGCTCCGATGAACGCCGACGACCGCCACGTGACGATGCTGATCGCCATCGTGGTGGTGGCCGGCAGTCTTTACACGCTACGTACGATGTCGGCCCCCCAGCTGACGAACTCGCACCTCGTGTCGCGCCGAATGGAGGAACGGACCGCACGGCAGTCGGCGGTTGGCGGTGCTGTGCTGATCGGAATCGTCGGGCTGTTAGCGGGGATCCTCCCCGGGAATGTCGATGCCGCTGACGACAATCCCGCCGGGATCGAACAAATCTCCGACCGAGATGCCACCGGTGTCGAGCGAGTCGAGGGTGCCCCGGGGATCGAGCAGCTCGGTGGAGCCTCCGATGGCTGAGTCGGTGAAGTCGATCGTCAACCAGACACCGGCCAGGTTGGCGATCCTCGTATCCGATTCGCCGAGATGGCGCATCAGCGATCGGATCACACCGGAGTGGGTGACCACCAACGGTACTGCGCCCCTAGATTCCACGCTGGCAGCAATAGCCCGCAACGAGGCGATCGTGCGCTTGACCACCTGCTCGAACGGCTCAAACGACGCAGGTCGTCGATGTGCTTCGAGCCAACCGGGATATTGCACCTCGATCTGGTCGGGCGTGAGGCCTTCCCATTCGCCCGCCGATGCCTCTCGGAGCCGGCGGTCGGCGATCGTTGATCCGAGCCCGATCGCCGATGCGATCGTCGATGCGGTCGAGGCGGCGCGGCTGAGGTCACTCGCCCACGGGCCACAGAACTGGACATCGAGGTCGCGTAATCGTTCGGCGGCTGCCAACGCCTGCCGGCGCCCCAACGGCGTGAGTGGTGTGTCTGCCGACCCCTGCCAACGTCGTTCGGCGTTCCATTCGCTCTGGCCGTGCCGGAGCAACAGCAACGTGGTGGATGTGCGCAGCATCCCAACTGAGGGTAGCTGTGACAGTACGCTGGGCGAGATGGCCATCGTTCGCCTTTTTGCTGCAGCGCGTGATGCTGCCCGAACTGGACGCGACGAGCTGCCCGGTGACACGGTTCGTGATGTGCTTGCGAGCGCCAGCGATCGCTACGGCGATGCCTTTACGGCGGTCCTTGCAATCAGCAAGATCTGGGTCAACGGAGAGCCGGCTCAGTCCGACGACCATGTCGGTTTCGCCGACGAACTGGCGGTTCTGCCGCCGGTATCAGGAGGGTGATTTTGAACGCAGCTGATCCACAATTGCTGTCGCTCGACGAGCTGCGCCAGGTGCGCAACCAGTTGCAGGACGAGGACGACCTTGTGTCGTATGTGCGGCGCGTGGCACAGGCGCGCCTCGATCTGGTACGGGCCGAGGCCAATCGCCGGGCCCGTGGCGAAACGACAGAGAACCTGTCGAGCGAGCTCAGGATCGTGCTGTCGAGCCATCTCACCGGTGGGGCACCGCGCCCGCCGCGCCCCGACGAAAACCTCGACGAGAATGATCTGTCCGACCGACTTGACACCGTGTGCGCCCAGCATGGATTCAGCCGACTCGAGAACTTGACGGAAGACGAGATCAGAGATCTCGACCACCAACTGACCGCCTTCGAGCGTCAGGTCTCCGACGATCGCCGTGACCGCTACGAGCACCTTGATGCGCTCAGCGCCGAACTGGTGCGCCGCTACCGCGACGGAGAGGCCTCGGTCGACGGGCTGCTCGGAGGCTGACGTGGCGGCCCGCGCCAGCGATAGGTCAGGCGGCAATTCAGAAGAGCCAGAAGACGGTCATCCGACAGCGCCGCCGCCGCCGCTCGCCGAGCTGCTCGACGTCGGGGCCTTCATCCGCAGTCAGCGCGAACGTGCCGAGATGTCGATTCGTAAGCTGGCCGAGCTTGCCGATATGTCAAACCCATATCTGTCGCAGATCGAACGCGGACTCCGCAAGCCGTCGGCCGACATCTTGCAACAGGTCGCCAACGCTCTGCGGATCAGCGTCGAAACGCTGTACGTACGGGCCGGCATCCTGCCGGATTACGAACGCCCGGTCAGCACCGTGCCCGAGGCGATCGACAATGATTCCGATCTGGCGCCCGAACAAAAGCTTGCCCTGCTCAACGTGTACGAAAGCTTCGTCAACTCCAACTGACGTCCCCGAGAGCCCAAAATTGGGCGTAGTCGTATGTCGTGACATCGGCTGTCCGGGAATGTTGACCAGCTCGCTAACGTTTGACCCCTGTGATGCGCCGAGTTGCCGTAATTTCCCTCCACACGTCGCCGCTGTTGCAGCCTGGCTCGGGCGACAGTGGTGGCATGAACGTGTACGTGCGCGAGATCGTTTCGTCGCTTTCTCAGGCCGGCCTCGACTGCACTACCTACACCCGCGCCGACCGCGAGGGTCTGCCGAGCGAGGTGCAGGTCGAGCCCAACCACAAGGTCGTGTACATCGAGGCGGGTCCTTACCATCTTCCCAAGGAAGCGCTGCCGGAGATTGTCGACGAGTTCACTGATCGTGTGCTCGAACACCTCGCCGCCAATGGCGGTGCCGACGCCGTACACGCCAACTACTGGCTCAGCGGGTTGGCGGCTCACCGCATCAAACACGAGCTCGACATCCCCTTCATCTCGACGTTTCACACCCTTGCGCGGGTCAAGTCCGAAGGTGGTGATCCCGAGCCAGGGTGGCGCGACCGCGCCGAGGCCGAGCTGATCAACTGCGCCGACGCGATCTGTGTCAGCTGTGCCGAAGAAGAGCAGCAGTTCCGTCGGCTCTACGGCGATCCTCAGGGTTTGATCGAGATCGTGGCCCCCGGTGTCGAACACGCATTCTTTGCTCCTGGCGAACAGTCGGGAGCGCGGGCCGCGCTCGACTTGCCAACAGATGTTCCCGTGCTGCTGTTCGTCGGCCGCATCCAGCCGCTCAAGGGCCCAGACGTGGCAATCCGGGCGGTGCATGCCCTCGGGCGTCGCGATGCCTTGCTGTTGATCGTTGGTGGAGCCAGTGGTTCGTCGGGCGATGGCGAGTTCGAACGCGCCCACCAACTCGTCGACGAGCTTGGTCTTCACGATCAGGTTCGATTTGTGCCGCCACAGCCGCACCACATCTTGTCGACCTTCTATCGCGCCGCCGACGTGGTGATCGTGCCGAGCCGCAGCGAAAGCTTCGGCCTTGTCGCTCTCGAGGCCGCCGCCTGTGGTGTGCCGGTGGTCGCCAGCGCCGTCGGCGGCCTGCAGTCATTGGTCGACCACGGCGAGACAGGCTTCCTGCTGTCCGAGCGCAACCCGGTTGTATTCGCCAAGGCGATCGCCCAGATCCTCGACGATTCGATGCTTGCAGCAGGCATGTCGTCATCGGCAGCCACCAAGGCCAGCAGCTACACGTGGGGCTTCGCCGCTGCCCGCCTGCGCCGGCTCTACACCGATCTGACCTCTCGTCAGCTCGTGCTCGGCGAATGACCGATCTGCATTTCGGCTCGCGCCTCGATGATCTGCGCGGCGAGGTCGATGCATGGCTGAACGAGTTCGCCGCCGACAATCCTCTGGTTGCTGCCGTCGATCGCGGCACCAGCGACGACACTCCGCTCGGCGAGCCGCGATGGTACGTCCGGATGGTCGGTGACGAGAAGGACTTCATCACCGTGTGGCTGACGCTTGGTCAGCGCACTCTCCGTTACGAGACATATGTGATGCCGGCCCCTGAGGAGAACCAGGCCGAAGTGATGGAGATGCTGTTGCGCCGCAACGATCAGCTGGTCGGTGCCCACTTCTCGATCGGCCAAGAGGACGCCGTGTACCTGCGCGGCGAGGTCCCCGACTCGGCGTTGTCGGCCGACGAACTCGACCGTGTGCTCGGCACGTCGTATGCCGCCGTCGAGAGCATTTTCCGGGTCCTGTTGCGGTTGGCCTTCGCCGGCCGTTTCTCCGGCTGATTCGCTTTCTCATTTCCCGTTTCCCGTTTCCCCTGTCGACGACCTTCATTGGGTTGTCCGGGTGGCGTATCGGGGAAGTCGGAAACTCCGAGCCGCCCGGACAACTCGTTCCATGTCACGCGCTGGTCATAGATGTCGATTTCGTGATCAACGGCAGGCGAGCGCGCCAGCGCTTCGAACGATTTGTCAATCCATGACGACCGACTCCGGCCGGACGGCAGCGGGTTGTCAGTTAGCGTCGTTGGGATGACGTTCGAACTGGTGGTGATCGGTGGGGGAAACATGGGTGCCGCCCTACTCGGGGGGCTACTCGATTCTGGTGCCGTCGCTGCCGCCGATGTCGCCGTCGTCGAGCCGTACGCGCCTCGCCGCGTCGAACTCGAGTCGATGTTCACCGGGGTCGCGGTTACCGATCGGGTGCCCGGTTGTTCGGCGGCCGTGTTGGCCGTCAAGCCTCCCGACATCCCAGCCGTCGCCCAGGCTGCCGCCTTGGCCGGAGCCACCAGGGTGCTCTCGGTCGCGGCCGGCGTCACCACGGCCACGATTCAGGCGGCTGTCGGCGATCGTGTCGCCGTGTTACGAACGATGCCCAACACGCCCGCACTCGTCGGCGAAGGGGTGTCTGCGCTCAGCGGTGCTGTCGGTACCACCGATGCCGACCTCGACTGGGCCGAGCGGATCCTTACCGGAGTCGGCCTGGTCGTAAGGGTGGCCGAAGCGCAACTGGACGCCGTGACAGGTTTGACCGGATCGGGCCCCGCCTACGTGTTCTTGGTCGCCGAAGCGTTGATGGATGCCGGCGTCGTTGCCGGACTGCCACGGGTGGCAGTCGAGCGGATGGTCGCCCAATTGCTCGTCGGTTCGTCGAAGCTCTTGGCCGAGCGTGGTGACCCTGCGGGCTTGAGGGCGATGGTGACGTCGCCGGGTGGCACGACGGCGGCCGGCGTGAGCGTGCTCGAAGAACGCGCCGTTCGTGCGGCGCTGATTGGCGCTGTGCAAGCGGCGACCGAGCGCAGTCGCCAACTCGGCCAGAGCTGAGCGTCCAACCTGCTCGTTCAAATATATTTTGATGTGACTCTTTTCTCATCGTCGATCGTGCCGTACAGTGACGATCGGTGAGCGCACCGGCGAAAGCCGGTCAGCGCCGAAGGGTCGGTGCCATCGGGGGGTTGGCACCGGCCCTTGGCGCGACCGGGGCCGTATCGCCCCCCGGGGCCGTCTCGCCGGGCAGGCGGTGAACTGGGAGATAGCGTCGCCTCAGTGACTGAGCCACGCTTCGACACAGTTTCGTTTCTAACCGACTATGGAACGTCGGATGAGTTCGTTGGTGTCGTCAAGTCGGTGATCCGCGACTTGGCCCCGCATGTTTGGGTGATCGACCTAACCCACGAGATCGTCCCGTTCGACATCCGCGCCGGCTCGCTCGCATTGGCGCGCTGTATCGGCTACGTGCCGAGTGGTGTCGTGCTGGCCGTTGTCGACCCAGGCGTGGCTACCAATCGGCGCGCCGTCGCGATCGAGGTGGCGGGTGGAGCAGGCGTCGTGATCGGCCCCGACAATGGTCTGTTGGCGCCGGCGGTGGCGATGGCAGGCGGCGCCGAAAGAGCCTTCGAGCTGACTAATCCCGAGTACCAAATCGAGGCGGCCGGCGCTACCTTCGCGGGTCGCGACATCTTTGCCCCGGCCGCTGCCCATGTGTGCAACGGTGTCGATCTGTCGGAACTGGGCCCTGAGGTCGACCCCGTGCTGTTGCTTCCCGGCACCGTGCCGTTGCCCCGTGAAGACGGCGACGCACTAGTGACCGAGGTCTTGTGGGTCGATCGTTTCGGCAACGCCCAGCTCAATGTTGGGCCAGATGATCTGCCCGTGGCATGGGGTTCTCACCTGCAGGTGCAGGTCGGGGCGCCGACCGATCCCTCGGGCGTTACCGTTCGACGCGCCGTGCGCGCCACCAGCTTTGCCGAGTTGTCGGGCGGGGCGGTCGGACTGGTGCTCGACTCGTACGGCATGTTGGCTGTAGCCATGGACCAGCGCTCGGCCGCCGAAGAACTGGGTTTGGCCGCCGGTGATCAGGTCACGATCGTGTCGCTGGACGATCCGCCGGCGGTCGCGACTCAGGTCGTGCTGGGGCGTCGCTGAGCGCACGGCACTAGCCTCGCTCGTATGCGCCCGGCCACCACACTCACACTCGGTTTGTTGCTAGCAGCGATCCTCGTCGCCGGCGTGATCTCGCTCGTGCGGCTCTGATCGCTCACGGTCGATACGATGTTTGACGTGGGGGAGCAGCAGCTCATCAATCTGGCTCGGATCCTCGAGCCACACGAGGCCGACCGCGTGGCGTTGATTTCGCGTAACCATGAAACCACGTACGGCGAGTTGCGTGATCAGATCGACCACCTTCGTGGGGGTCTGGCGGCGGCCGGTGTCGGGCTCGGAGACCGAGTGGCGATCCTGTGCGGCAACAACCGGTACTTCGTTACAGCCTATTTTGCGACGCTCGGGCTGGGTGCCGTGGCTGTGCCGCTCAACCCTTCCAGTCCGGCGCATGAGATCGAACGCGAGCTGATGGTCATCGAGCCGCGTCTCGTACTGGTTGGGCCAAGCGCGATGGGCGCCTGGTCAGGCGTCGATGTGGCGTCCGTCGAATCGATCGACACGATCGTGGTGGCCGAGGGCGAGCCACCCGCTGGCGCTCGATCGCTCGGTCAGCTGATGCTCGCCGAGCCGATTCCAGTCGTCGATGTCGACGGCGATCACATCGCTGTGATGATGTTCACCAGCGGTACGGCCGGGCTGCCAAAGGCCGCCATGCTGAGCCATCGCAACCTCCTTTCCAACATCGAGCAGGGCCTCTCGGCCCGCGATCACGTCAGCCAGGGCGACATGGTCTACGCGGTGTTGCCGATGTTCCACATCTTCGGTCTCAATGTGGTGCTGGGCGTCGGGATGGCGGTTGGCGCCACGCTGCTCCTTGTGCAGCGTTTCGATCCCGCTACCGCCGTGCAATCAATCGTGCAGCGTCAGGTCACTGTGGTGCCGGGTGCACCACCGATGTGGGTCGCCTTCAGCCACTTCGATGAGTTGCCTGCCGATACGTTCGCTTCGATTCGCCTTGCCGTGTCTGGTGCCTCGCGTCTTCCCCCCGCCGTCGCCGACCGGATGCGCGACCGGTTCGGGCTCGAGATTCACGAGGGATACGGGCTAACCGAGGCATCTCCGGTGGTCACCAGTTCGGCAGGCATGCCGTGTCGATCTGGGTCGGTTGGTCGTGTTCTGATTGGCCTCCAGGTACGACTGGTTGGCGATGCCGGACAGAACGTCCCTGTCGGTGACGCCGGCGAGGTCTGGGTGCGTGGCAACAACGTCTTTCGGGGTTATCTGAACGAGCCCGAGGCTACCGAACGAGTGTTGGTCGACGGGTGGCTGCGAACCGGTGACATCGCAACGGTTGACGACGACGGTTATCTCTATCTCATCGATCGCGCCAAAGACCTGATAATCGTGTCCGGATTCAATGTGTTCCCTGGTGAGGTCGAGCAGGTGCTGCAATCGCACCCCGAGGTCGCCGAGGTCGGGGTGCTCGGCGTTCCGCACCCGCATTACGGTGAGGCGGTCAAGGCCTATGTTGTGGTGACGGATGGGGCCAGAATCGACGAGGACCAACTAATCGAATTCGCCAGCGGCTATCTCGCTCGCTACAAGTGCCCCTCGAAGGTGGTATTCGTCGACCAGCTTCCGCGCAACGCGGCAGGCAAGCTGATCCGTCGCGAGCTCGAGGGCACAATTCTCGACGGTTGAGCTGCGGTCTCCGGGCCAAGTTCAGATCGCGTGCGGGGAGCGCTTTGTGAACTCGCGCACATGCGTCGTAGGCTTTGATCTCGATGCCTCCACCCCCCGCCCGCAGACGCATTCCCGATGCGACCGTGGCCCGGCTTCCGATCTATCTCCAGATCCTCGCCGAACAGTCCACGGCCGCAATCGACAACATCTCCTCCGAAGGCCTCGCCGGCTTGGCCGGCGTCAACGCCGCCAAAGTTCGCAAGGATCTCTCGTATCTCGGCAGCTACGGAACGCGTGGTGTCGGCTACGACGTCGGCTATCTCATCTATCAGATTCGCCGCGAGCTCGGTCTCAACTACGACTGGCCCGTCATCATCGTCGGCGCCGGCAATCTCGGGCAGGCGCTCGCCGGCTACGGCGGGTTCATTGATCGGGGCTTTCCCGTCGGAGGTATTGTCGACGTCGATCCCGCCAAGTTTGATGTTGTAGTAGCCGGAGCACGCGTCAGGCCGCTCGACGAACTGTCACAGATCGTCGAGTCGAAGGACATCTCGATCGGCGTAGTCGCCGTTCCGTCGAGCGCCGCTCAAGATGCGGCCGACCTTCTAGTCAAGGCTGGTGTAACCAGTATTCTGAACTTCGCTCCGGTCATTCTTTCGGTACCGGTCGGGATCACTGTGCGCAAGGTCGACCTAGCGGTCGAGCTACAGATCCTCAGCTATCACGAGCAGCGCCGTTCGGTTGCCCAACAGAACGGCCAGCTTCAAGGGGCCCCCGCCGACCGTGGCCGTGGTGCAACCGCCTAGGCTGGGCAGCTCATGTCGATCCTTGTCATCGGAGTCAATCATCACAGCGGGCCGCTCAGCGTGCTCGAACGCGTGACACTGTCCGTCGACGAGCTTCCCAAGGCGGTCACTGGACTGGTGGGTCGTGACAATGTCCGCGAGGTCGTGGTGCTCAGCACCTGCAACCGCACCGAGATCTACGCCGTTGCCGAGAAGTTCCACGGCGCCTACGCCGATATCCGTGACTTCCTGTGCGACCTTGGCCACATTCCCCCTGACGAGCTGCATCCGCACCTTTACTCCGAGCACGACGAGGCTGCGGTGCGGCACTTGTTCGAGGTCGCTGCCGGGCTTGACTCGGCGGTGGTGGGCGAGGCCGAGATCCTCGGTCAAATACGTCAGGCATGGGAGATCGCCCAACATGAGGGGGGCGCCCGTACCTCGCTCAATCTGTTATTCCGACACGCAGTCGGTGTCGGCAAGCGGGCCCGAACCGAAACCGGTATCGCCCGTGGTACAGCTTCGGTCAGCCACGCCGCCGTCGAGATGGCAGTCGAGCATCACGGCAGCATCGACGGTCGGCGGGTCACCGTGGTCGGCGCCGGATCGATGGGCGAGGGGATCGCCGTCGCTCTTCACGGTGCAGGCGTGGGCGACGTCAGGGTAGTCAATCGCTCGGCCGATCGTGGCCGCTCGCTAGCCGAGCGCATCAATGGTGTGGCGCTCGGTATGGACCATCTGATCGAAGCGATCGACGAGGCCGACGTGGTGCTGACCTCGACCGGTTCTGGCAGTCCGATCATCACCCGCGAGCTGATGCAACAGGTGCCGCGTAATGGTCGTCCGCTGCTCTTTGTCGACATTGCTGTGCCGCGCGACGTCTCGCCCGACGTCGCCGAACTCGACGACGTCACCGTGCTCGATCTGGATGATCTCAGTGCCTGGGCCGACCGCGGGCGATCACATCGATTGGGCGAAGTCGACCATGTGCTTCGGATCGTTGGCGAAGAGGTCGAACGGTTCGCCCTCGAATCAGCAGCGCTGCAGGCCGCCCCCCTCGTATCGGCACTTCGTCAGCGGGCCGAGGCCCACCGCGCCGCCGAGCTCGATCGATACGCCAACCGGCTCGCTCGCCTCGACGACGCCCAGCGCGAGCTGGTCGAGTCGATCACCAGGGGCCTCGTGGCCAAGTTGTTGCACGAGCCATCGGTGCGCCTGCGCAACCAGGCTGGCACACCGCAGGGCGAGCGCAATGCCGCCGCGGTCGCCGATCTGTTCGACCTTGGCTGACTCGACGTGAACTCCACCACCATCCGGATCGCCACTCGCGGCAGTGCCCAGGCCGTCGCTCAGGCCGAACATGTCGCCGAAATGTTGCGCCGGGAAGGCTTCGTCAGCGAACTGGTGTTGATCGAAACCCACGGTGACCGAACGCAGGCGACCAACGTGGCACTGCATACGATCGGCGGGCAAGGGGTGTTCGTCAAAGAAGTGCAGATGGCCGTGCTCGATGGGCGTGCCGACATCGCCGTGCACTCGGCCAAAGACCTGCCGACCGCCCAACAAGAAGGTCTCGTGATCGGTGCCTACACCAAGCGTCGATCGGCCGCCGATGCGTTGATCGGACGGTCGCTGGTCGAACTGTCGGCGGGGGCAACGGTTGCCACCGGCTCGGTACGGCGCCAGGCGCAGCTGCATCGGGCCCGGCCCGATCTTGCCTTCATCGAACTGCGCGGCAATATCCACACCCGACTCGGCAAGGTTCCCGCTGGTGGAGCAATCGTGATGGCCGTTGCGGCGCTGGAGGTACTCGGTCTCACCCAGCAGATCGCCGAGATACTCGATCCGGCCGAGTTCGTACCGGCGGTTGGGCAGGGTTGTGTGGCCGTCGAGTGCCGTCGCCGCGACCGGCGCCTGCACGACGCACTCGAAGCGATCGATCATCAGCCGACGCGTGTCGAGGTCAGCATCGAACGGGCCTTTCTAGCCGAGCTGGGGTCTGGCTGTTCCCTGCCGGTCGGTGCCCACGTCGACGCCGGCAAGTTGTACACATTTCTGGCGGGCGCGCAATCGAGCATTACCGTTTCCGACACGATCGAATTGACGGGCGATCTCGATGCCGACGTCCAGGCCGCAGCCGGCGCCTCGCGATCCGCTCACGATCGCGTCAACGAGCGGTGAACCTGCGGTGAGCTCCGGTCCGTTGAGCGGGCGGCGTGTCGTCACCACCCGGGACGAGCGCGGCAGGCTCGACTCGCTGCTCGCCATGGCTGGCGCCGACGTCGTTCACGTGCCGTTGATCGTGGTCGAGGATGCGCCAGACGGCGGGAGGGCACTTGCCAGCGCTGTCGCTGATCTCGGCTCGTTCGCCTGGCTGGTCGTCACGTCCCGGCATGGTGCCCGGCGGGTCGGCGCTGTCGCGGCAAGATATCCATCTGTGAACTTGGCGGTTGTCGGAACCGGCACCGCCCGTGAGCTCGCCGAGTTGACAGGGCGTCATCCGGCTGTCGTTCCCGACCGTCAGACCGCTGCTGCTCTGGTGGACGCCTTGCCGAAAGCGTCCGATGGCGGGCGACGAGTATTGATCGTGCAGGCCGATCGGGCTGACGAGGCGGTGGCGTCGGGGCTGCGTGCTCGCGGGTTCGAGGTGACGACGGTCGATGGCTACTCGACGCGACTGCGTACCCCGTCGGGTGCCGAGCGGCTAGCCGCACTCGGGGCCGACGCGGTCACCTTCGCGAGTGGGTCGGCGGCCATCTCGTGGGTCGATGCGTTCGGAGCCGTCGCTCCGCCCGTCGTGGTCGCGATCGGGCCAACCACACGCGCCGCAGCGGTTGCTGCCGGTCTTGTGGTCACCCACGTAGCCTCCGAACACAGCATCGAGGGGCTTGTCGACGAGGTCACTTCGGTCCTCGGGCCACGGCCGTAGAATAGATCTCCAGTCGTGAAAGGAGAGCATGCGACGACCGAACTCGACCAGTCGGCGATTCGCCGCCGTGATAGCGGCGGCGGTGGCTGTCTCAACTGTGGCTGTGTCGCGTCCAGCGGCTGCGGGTGATCCGCCCACAGATCCCAACTCCGACGATGACGGAGGTGGGCCTGCGGGTGTCGAAATGGTGTCGGATGGTGTGATCGAAGCGACGGCCCCGTCGGTGTCGGCCGATGGTCGCTGGGTGGTCTTCGGCGGATCGTCGGGTGCTCGTCGGTCGGTGTTTCGGACGGATCGCGAATCGGGCGAAACCACCGAGCTGTCCTCGGTGCCTGCTGCTGCGCTACCCGGTGACACGATCAACGCCCGACTGTCCGCCGACGGATGCGTGGTCGTTGCGGCGACCGAGATCCCGTTCGATCTGTTCCGCGACGACGACCGCGACGATCGATGGGATATCTACCGCCTCGTGTTGCCCGAATGTGGCGGCCAACCGAACGGTTGGGAGCTGGTGTCAGCGTCCGAACGAACCGGCACAGCGCGAGACGATGTGTTCACCCAATCGCCGCCGGCGATCTCCGGCTCGGGGGCGGTGATCGCATACGTCCATCCGTTGCTCGGGGCAACCGACACGGTCGGAACGATCAGCGTGGTCGATGTCACCGTGCCAATCAATGAACCCGGCCGCATCGAGCACGTCGCTGGTATACCGATCGAGGCTCCGAATCGAGCATTTCTCTACCGCGGTGCCACCCAACCTGCGTTGTCACAGAATGGGCGGCACCTCGCCTTTGTGTCAGACACGACCGCATCATCGGTGTTGCCGGGGTGGGCCGAGGGCCCGCTGCTCGGTGGCTTAGCCGCCGCCCAGGTGTATGTGTGGGATCGTCGCGCCGCTGATCCGCGCCGCAGCGTCAGGCTGGTGTCGGGCCGAGATGGGCAGGTCAGCGCTACCGGCGGCGAGGCCCCCGCGATGTCCGACGACGGCCGCATCATCGTGTTCACATCGCGCGACCGGGGGCTTGTCCCCGCCGAACTCACCGGATGTGTTCCCGAGTGCCCGACCCAGGTGTACCGGTTCGATCGCGATACCGACGGCAACGGAATTTTCGACGAGCCGCCGCGTCGCAATCCGTTGTCGATCGTGTCTGCGATCGACGCCGGCTTCGTCGAGTTTGGCGTCCCCCGCGCCGGTGACGATTCGTCGTGGGCGCCCGCTGTAAACGCTGATGGCAGCCAGATCGCGTTCGTCACCGACGCCACCAATCTGTTGCCCAGCCGTCGTGGCGGTGGCGGTGCCAGCGATCATGGCGATCTGCTCGTGGCCGAGTTCGAACTTGGCCAGATCCGGCGCGTTCTCAATGCCCCCGACCTAACCGGAGTGCCGGGTGCTCACGGTCGTCCGTCATTGTCCAAGACCGGCCAGGTGATCGCCTTTGAAACCATGGCTGCGGCACCGCTCACCGGAGTTACCAGGTCGGCAATGGGCCGTTCGATATTTAGCGTCGAGGTCACACCTCGGCTGTCGCTCGCCGCCCTCGATTTCGGCACGGTGCTGCTCGGTTTCCAGAGCGCAGAGATGTACGCCCAGGTACTCAATGCCGGGCCTGCTGCGTTCGAGCCGACCGAGGTCAGCATCTCGTCGAACTTTGCTATCTCAGGCGGAACCTGTGTTCGCGGTGTGATCGTGGCGGCCGGCACCTCGTGTTCGGTGAAGCTTACGTTTACCCCAACCGCCCAGCGCGGCTATTCGGGCACGTTGAAGGTGAATGGCGCGGGGCCCGGGGCGGCCTCAGTGTCGACCTCGATCAGGGGTTCAGCCGGCGACCCCTCCTTGCTAGCCAATCCAGGTGGCGTCGATCTGTCGGATGGCATTGTGGGCACTGTCGGCGACCGTATCGCGATCGACATCATCAATATCGGTTTCTTTCCGTCCTCTGTTGCTCGGATCCAACTCGGCGGTGCCAACCCCGACGACTTCGAGATCACGGCGCAAAGTTGCACGGGTCGTGCGCTGAATCCCGATGCGAGCTGCACGATCGAGATCGAGTTTCGTCCCACAGGGTCCGGCTATCGCAGTGCGCTGCTGATCACCACGACGCCGATCGGCCAGTACACCTCGGCCGTGCTCGGCGGATTCGCCCGCTATGAACCATCCTTTGAGACAGCCGACCGACATGCTCGCGCGGGCGGCACTGTCGGATTTGGAGGTTCAGGGTTTCCTGCCGGCGCCGCCGTGTCGATCGGGTTCGACGACGGCAGCGTGCCCTTCGACTCGGTAATGACCAACGACGAAGGCAGCTTTTTGGCGATCCTGACACTGCCGAGCCGGCTGCGATCGGGCGCTCGCCGACTTGTCGCCTCGTCGGCCGACGGCGTCGTGGCGGCCGTCTCTATCAACATCGATGCTCCGATCCGCCGCTGGATGCCCGGTGTTCCCGGTTACGGCCTGGGCTGACCCGGCGTCGGTGCCATTCGGCGTATCTGGTGTCGGGACAGTTGTTCGCCGCGCCTGTCGGCTACTACTCGTTGACGGGCACCAGTCTGCCGCCCAGCAAGGCGGCGACTTCGCAGCCGGTCCCTGTTGTTTGCCCCGCGACATCGCACTCGACGGCGAGCACCAGGTTGTCTCCGGGTGCGAACGGCAGCGGGCTCACTCGCGGTTGAAACTCGTTGGCTGAGTTCGTCGAGCCGAGGTCCCATTCGTACAGGATGTCGGCGTTGCGCAACAGCTGGGCGGTGCCGAAGTCGCCGTTGGGGTTCTGCAGCACGACATCGGTCAACAGGAACTGGGAGTCGGGTGGTACCGAAATCGATTCGCTGCGCTCTTGGGTGACGCCGACATCGAGGGCGATGCGGTACGACACAGGCTCACCGTCATCGGCGGCGACCGCAGCCAGCGGAGGTTGCTCGGTTTCCTCGGGCGGTACTGTGACATCGACGGTCGGCAAGGTCGCCTCGGGCACTGCGCCGAGTTCCTCGATGCGGTTTCCGACGGCGTTTTTGGCGGCGTCCCGCAGCTCGGGCCGAACCACGCCGAACCATGCCAGCACGATGGCGACGACGGCAGCGGCCAGCGCCAACGTTCGCCACACCATTCGGGCAGAGATCGTGGGGGATTGGATCAGGGTTGCGCGGCCGGTGGCAGGGATGTGGTCAGGCTCGGTTGCCTCGATTTCGAAATTGAGTTGCCGCTCGGCTCGCCGCAGTAGCCCATGGGCACGCAGATCGAGTCTTACGAGACCCGCCGAGCCGGGGGCCACGCCGACCGCCGGCGGGTTGAACGAACCATCGACTCGATTGCTGGCGTCGACCAGATGCAGCCGACAGCTGGCGAGATTGTTGCCCTGGTTCTCGACCATGAACTCGTATGTCGCCCTGCGGCGGCCGCGTTGGACGGGTTGCAGCGTGGTGATACGTCGATCATCGAACGGGCGCACGGCCGCGATTGTCTCGGCGATCATGGCGTCATCGGGAGCGCCCTGCGGGATTACCCGAACGGCGAGGGCGGTCGGTCCAGCCGTGGTCGAATAGATGGCGGGCGGATGCACGACCACTTCGACCAGGTCTCGGGAACCGGCGAATAGCGTGATGTTGGGGCGCGTGACAGTGGTCCAGGCCGCCGTCAGCCCGGCCGCGATGATTGTGTAGCTCTCCGTCGTGTCGCCGACGTTCTCGACCGACAACGACAGCGACGTCGAGTCGCCCGGGTGCATCGAGACCTCGTCCTGGGCGAACCACACCTGTACCGACACCGCCCCGACGTTACAGCCGAAGTGGGTCAGGGTTCTGACATCTCCCGATGACTGCGCGATCCTCATGATCCGGCAGCCATGCGAAGGCGGACGTGGCAGCGTGACGTATCTGGTCAGACGTCACGGGCCGGAGGTGTGTCGTGGCCCGCAATGCCCCTACCATGCGGGCATGGCAGCTCGAGGGCCGATGGCAGACTTCCCGTTGCACCGACCGCGGCGGTTGCGCACCAGCACAGCGCTGCGTGATCTGGTTGCCGAAACCAATCTCATGGTGACCGATCTGATCGCCCCACTGTTCGTGCGCGAAGGCATCGACGAACGAGTGGAGATCAGCTCACTGCCGGGGGTCTATCAGGACACCCGCGACAGCTTGCGGCGCGATGTTGTCGATCTTGCCGAGATGGGCGTGCGGGCGATCATGCTGTTCGGTGTTCCTGCCGACAAGGATGAAACCGGTTCGGGCACCTACGACCCCAACGGCATCGTGCAGCTCGCCCTCCAAGATCTGCGAGCGGAGGTCGGCGACGATGTCGTGCTGATGGCCGACCTGTGCGTCGACGAGTACACGCGCCATGGCCACTGTGGGATCGTCGGCCCCGACGGCAACGTCGACAATGACGCCACCTTGGAGGTCTACGCCAAGGCAGCCGTTGCCCAAGCAACGGCTGGTGCGCATGTCGTCGCCCCGAGCGGCATGATGGATGGTCAGGTCGCGGCGATCCGTTCGGCGCTCGACGACAACGGTTTTGTCAATGTGGCGATCCTCGGATATTCGGCAAAGTACGCCAGTGGCCTGTACGGGCCGTTCCGCGACGCCGTCGATGTCAGCATCGCCGACGGGGGCGATCGCAAGGGTTATCAGCAAGACTTTCGCAATGCCCGCGAGGCGCTGGTCGAGGTGTACGCCGATCTCGCTCAGGGTGCCGACATGGTCATGGTCAAGCCGGCCCTGGCATATCTCGACATCATCCACGAGGTGCGGCGGCAGGTCAACGTTCCGCTGGCGGCGTATCACGTCAGCGGTGAGTACTCGATGATCAAGGCGGCGGCCGCCAACGGCTGGATCGATCACGACACGGTCGCCCTCGAACACCTCACGGCGATCAAGCGCGCCGGCGCCGACCTGATCCTCACGTATCTGACACGTTGGTTCGCGGAGCGTTCTGGCTCGAGGGTTGCGTCGTGATCCCGTTGTGCGACCCTGATCGCTGCGCCGTGGCCGGTTGCTCGGCAACCGTCTGCGTCGGAGCCGGCTTGGCCTCCAACGACGAGTTCTTCGCCCGCTCAACGATGGTGATCCCCGGTGGTGTCAACTCGTCGATCCGGGCGTTCACGTCGGTCGGCGGCCGGCCGTACGTCGTCGCCCGCGCCGAGGGCGCCCATGTGTGGGATGTCGAGGGCAACGAGTACATCGACCTCGTTCAAAGCTATGGCGCCGTGATCCTCGGACACGCCCACCCGGCGATCACCGCAGCCGTCACTCAGGCAGCCGCAGGTGGCACTTCGTACGGCGCCCCGACCCCTCGCGAGATGAAGCTCGCCGAGGCGATGACCGAGCGGGTCGGCTCGTGCGAGCAAGTGCGGTTCATGAACTCTGGCACCGAGGCAACCAGCACGGCCGTGCGCCTGGCGCGTGGTTTTACGGGCCGCGACCGAGTTGTCATCTTCCACGGCAACTTTCACGGGGCGACCGATGCCCTGCTGGCGGCCGGCGGCAGCGGCGTGGCAACGCTCGGTCTGCCCGGCACGGCCGGCGTGCCCGCTGGGGCGGTCGCCGAGACGATGGTTGTGCCATACAACGAGGTGCCGCAGCTCGACGACACCGTGGCCTGTGTGATCGTCGAGCCGGTGGCCGCCAACATGGGTGTCGTCGCCCCAGTGGTGGGATTCCTGCAGGGCTTGCGTGACGAATGTGACCGGGTTGGCGCTGTGCTGATCTTCGACGAGGTGATTACCGGCTTTCGGTTGGGCGTCGGCGGTGCTCAAGCCAAGTACGGCGTGTGGCCCGATCTCACGACGTTCGGCAAGGTGATCGGTGGCGGTCTGCCAATCGGCGCCGTCGGTGGCAGCCGCCAGATCATGGAGACCCTGTCGCCGCTGGGTCCGGTCTTCCACGCCGGCACGCTGTCGGGCAATCCGATCGCCACGGCCGCCGGACTCGCCGCCCTCAACCTGCTCGACGCCGACGTGTACTCGCTGCTCTCCGACCGTGCCCAACGGTTTTCTTCGGTGATGTCCGATGCTTGTGCCTCAGCCGGGTTTGATGCGTCGTTCCCGGTCGTCGGCACGCTGGTCGGAATGGTGTGTGGAGACCACGGCCCGGCCCACAATTTCAACGACGCCAAACAGACCGACGAGGCCGCCTACGCTCGGTTTTTCCACGCCATGTTGGCTGAGGGTGTGGCGATGGCGCCCGGGGCCTATGAGGCGATCTTCGTAGGTATCGCGCATACCGATGGCGTGATCGACCAGATCGCCGAGCGTGCGTATCGCTCCGCGATCGCCGCCGCCACGGCGTGACCCTTCTCAGCAACTAGCGTCGGTTCCACCATGCGGCAGATCTTCAGCGTGCGCTTCTTCGCCGCCGTCGGCGCCGTGGTCGGCCTGTTCTTCTTGCTCACCACGATCTTGGCCACTCGCGAGGTGATCGATGGCGGCGGCGGCGACACCGTCAGCGTCGAATTGCACAAGATCGACCTCGTCGATCAGGTGTTCTCGTCGAGCAATGGACAGTTTCGAATTGGTTTCGACGGATTGGCGGAGGGCAACACCGACTTCGTGATCGACAGCTCTCGAACGCTGCATGTGGTCGCCGGTACCCCTGGCGAGATGATGTGCCCAGGCTTCGGCGAGATCGGCGCCTGCGCCGTCGTGGCCGATCTGTTGGGTGAGGCAGTCGTATGGTTCGCCCTGGTCCCGATGGGAACAAACCAGACTGTTCGAATGCCCGCCATCGACACGCTTGGCGACCGCCTGGCCACCTTGGTCAACGGCTGGCAGGTCGGGTTCGCCCCTGTGCTCGATCGTCGGTGCGGTGACGAGCAGTTCGAGTCGTACCGCGACTTCCGGCGTACCTTCGGCGACGACTTCACCGCCATCTACGACATCGACGACCGGCGCCTTTCGGCGGTCGACTGCCGTGTCAGGGTTGCCTATGCGCCCGAACCAGCGGTCACGACCACGATCGACAGCACCATCACACCGACCACGGTCGCTTCAGGTTCATAGCGGTCGTGATGTGCGATGATGTCGTCATCAGAGTGGCGTCAGCCACACGGACGGGGGAGTCATCGTGGCAATCGCACGGATTCGGAAATTGGCGGGCGCACTCGGCTTGATCACAGCGGTCGCAACCGGAGCAGGTTGGTCCGGCGGCACGGTCGAGGCTGGCATTAGCGGCGGTACGGCCACGATCAACGTGTACGTCACCGGAGCCAATGCGGATGCGGTCGCCGCTGCCGCGATCCCCACCACGACCGGCTCGCTCGTATGTTCGTCCGGCTTCACCGGAACCGGGTCTGGGCTCTTCGCCACACAGGCCTTCAGCTGCAACAGCGGGGGCGCCGACGAGACGATCGGTATCGACGGTGTGCCGGCGAATGCGCTCGTTACGGTGTCCTGCAATCCCAACAATGGCCAACCCGACCAGATTTCTCCGAACAACGTGTTTTCGACGTGTTCGATATATGTCGACATCCCCACGCTGATCGTCGACAAGCTCGTCGTCGGTGGTGGTCCGCTGACCTCGAGCGACTTCGCGATCGAGGTGTACGACAGCGGTGGGGCGCTCGTCTCCACCACGAACGACCCCGATCCGGCGACGTGTATCGGCGTCGCCGCGAATCTGGCGGACTGCTCGGTCGTGGCGCTCGCCGCCGGCTCGTACCGACTCGGTGAGGTTGCCGAGTACGGGTATGCGGTCGACAACGTCGGCTGCGTCAACTTTCGGGTGAGTGCCCCCGCCGATCGGTTCGCTGCCGGCATCGGGGAGTTCTCGATCGGTGGCGTGCAAGAGCCGGTCGTCGAGTACTGCGAGATCACCAACCGCTATTACCAAGGCAACCTGGTCGTCGAGAAGGTCGTCGTCAACGACGACACCGGCACCGCCACCCCCGCCGACTTCACGGCAGAGGTGTACGAAGAAGTCGGCGGCGCGCTGGCACTGTCGCAGAAGTGCATCGCCAACGGTTCGTGTGTCGACGCCGATCTCGGCATCGGTACATACCGGGTCGGTGAGACGGGCCCGGCCGGCTACGCAGCGACCGTGGCGTGCGTCGAGACGCAGGGGCCCGACGGGCCATCGCCGACCGGCACCACCCCGCCCACGACCGCACAGGTGCTGAACGAATCGCTGCCAGGTGACGCAGCGCTGGCCGAGATCCTGCCGTACAACCAAGTGACGTGCACGATCACCAACAACGACGTGCCACCGACGACCACGACCACGACCACGACTACGACCACGACGGTGGCGCCGACGACGACGGCGCTCGGCGCAGGTGCGGCGACGTTGCCGGCGACCGGCACCTCGGCAAAAACAAACTCGTGGGTCGCGATTGTCGCGATGCTGTTGATCGCGTCCGGTGGTGTGCTGCTGCTGGCGCGCCGCCGAGCGGTGTGATCGCGAGTCTCTCCTGACCGATCGGTGATTGCCCGGTCAGGAGAAATCGTGAACGGCAGCCGCTGCTGCCAGGCCTGAGTTGAAAGCGCCCTCGAATTTTGGGCCGGCGAACAAGTCGCCGGCCAGCACCACCTGGTGTTCTGCATCAACCCAGCAGGGTTCGGGCCAGGGCTCCACGGGTCCGGCAAATCGCCACTTCTTTATCTGCGCTCCGATGACGGTGGCGTTGCCCAGCCACGGCCGCCCTCGTTCGAGTAGCAGATGTCGCAACTGGGCGATGGAGTCGTTCCAGTGTTCGGTGCTCCATGGCTGCGTGGCGAGGAACGTGACAGCCGGAACCTTGCTGACGCGCTTGGCCTGGTTGTCGGCGATGAACGCGAACGGATTCGACTCTTCGCCCGGATCGAACTGCACGCCGCCAGGCTCGGGCACGGCGCTCGGCCGGTCGAGCACGGTCAAAAGGCAGATCGTGCGGTGGTAGGCGCGCCGGAACAGCTCCTCGGGGATCGCTAGCTCGGCCTGTGCCAACAAGGCCCACGATTGTGGCACCGGGCAGGTGAGAACTATCGCATCGGCACCGATCGTGCTGCCGTCGTCGATCACGACATTCCAGCCGTCCTCGGTTTGGCGCACCGAGAAGACCATCTGACTTGACCGACAGTCGATATCTCTAGCGAGATCCTTGGCCAGCGAGTTGATCCCCTCGGTCCCGCAGAATCGTGGGAAACCGTCTTGTCGGCCTGCAAACCCATGGCACCACACTCGGGCGACCCCACGTTCCAGCCAGTCGTCGACCTGGGCTTGCAGATTGACGCCCCGCACAGTGAAAAACTGGGCCCCGTGGTCGAGCCGAGCGTCGCCGATGCGGCGGGTGGCCAGGCGGCCGCCGACCGAGCGACCCTTGTCGAGCACGATCACATCGTGCTGGTTGGCGAGCGACCTGGCGGCGACCAGGCCGGACAGACCGGCGCCGATCACAACGACCCTCATCAGCTGGCGTTCGCCGCGGCCTCGTGGATCTCAGCTGATGTGGCCTGGTATGTCTGCTCGGCGCGGCCGAGGAACTCGAGCAGAACCCGATTGAACGTGGTGGCGTGTTCGATCATCAAACCGTGTGCCGCCCCACTGATTACGACTAGTTCGGCGGTCGAAATACGGTCGGCGATGTCTTCGGCGTCGCCACGCGGGGTGAGGATGTCTTGATTGCCGACGATCACCAGCGTCGGCACCGAGATTTCTGACAGCTCGTCGGCCAATGAATCGTCGATCGATAGGATCGCTGCAACTTGGCCCGCGAATGCGTGCGGCGGTCGGGTAAAGGCGAATGGTCCCATCCAGCCGATCGCCGGAGCGAGGCGCCGGAACGAACGCGGGCCGATGATCCATCGTGCCGCTTCTGCAGTCATCGAACCCATGCCGTTGCGCGTAGCCGAGCTGGCCCACTCGGCGAGCAATTCCCTGCGCCATTCGTGGTGCATGCAGGCGGTGCAGGCCAGTGTCAATGAGCGCGTCCGCTGGCCGTGTCGCACGCCGATGATCTCGGTGATCGCTCCGCCCATCGAGGCGCCCATCACGTGGGCGGTCTCGATGCCGGCATGGTCGAGCACCGTCATCGCGTCCTGCGCCATCTGCTCGAGTGAATAGTCGCCGTAGGGCTTGTCGCTGCGCCCGGCGCCCCGGTTGTCGAGGGCGATCGTTCGGTACTTAGATGCCAGCGCCAACCGCTGAAGGGTCCAAGCGTGCTTGTCGGTGCCCAAGCCCTGAATCATCAACACGGGTGGACCGGAGCGACGCCCAAACTCGTTGTAGTGCAAGCGGACGCCGTCGGTGGCGCGGACGAAGGGCATCAGATCCTCCCGACCCAGCTGTTCGGGAACCAGTCGATCGGAGTGCCGGTCATCGTTCCTGCCATTTCGTCGAGGACGGCATTGATGTGAGCCTGCAGGTGATCGGCAGTCTCGAGCTCTTCGAGTGGCCCGCGGCGTTTGTGACGGAGCCGGATCGGAGCGCCGATCTCGACGCGGGCGTTGCGTTGCAGCGGCACAGACATGGTCGCCGCCGGCAAGACTCGCACCTTGGCCGCCACGGCGGATCCCACGAGTTGATGATCGATGACGCCCGTGTGGAGATTGGTTCTGGTGGGCGAGGCGCCCAACACGATCAATTCTCCAGCCCTGAGGGCACCTTCGAGCTCGGCTTCGACGGGGAGTAGGCCGCCGAGCCTTTGCATCATCGGCCCGAGCGGCGCGATGTCGGGGCGACCGACGAACCGAACCGGCCGGTCGACGGCCGCACCGATCGCCATGGCTGCGAAGACCGGCGCCAGGGCGAAGCGACGGGCATTGACGACAATCAGAGCGCCGGTGCGCTTTGGCACATGTTCGATGCCACCGACCGAGGTATCCCAACGCACGTGGCTGAGCGACCAGACACGCCTCACGAAAGAGTCGTCGCGCCCCCAGTCGTCGACCTCGTTGGTGGTCCAGTTGCGGAGGTGTCGCACGGTGTCGGTGGCCGCGGTGGCGGCCTGTGTGCCGACGCTGCGGGCAGGCATCGAAACGACGTCGGCAAGACGCTGAGCGGTGTTGTTCATCAGGCCACCTGCTTGATGGCTGGGGTGTGGACGACGCTGGGCCAGCGATACAACTGATCGATCACGTCGCTCGTGGTTGTGCTGGGAGCGAATCCGATCACCTCGCGAGCGCGGGCGTTGTCGGCCAGGCGGCCACGATGCAGCATCTCGCGCACATGATCGGGTAGTGGTGCACCGGCGAGATAGGTGAATGCCGTGGCGGCACCCCACTCGGGCCCGAGTAGCGGAATCGGAATTCGTTGGCCACGCCGGATCGCCTGCAGGGCTGTGATCGCCCCTGGTGCCACGATGTTGAGCGGCTCGTCGATGCGTTGCCTGGCGGCAGATACGAACGCCTCGGCGGCATCGTGCTGATGAATCACGGCGAACGGCGGATTGGCCAGCATGCTGAACGGCACGGCCGGTAGCCGGAGCAGCCGACCGAGTGCACTCGGTACGTGTGGGCCGAGCACGGTGGCGAGTCGCAGGCTGCCGACCGAGACACCGATCCGCTTGCCGATCGCGTTGGCGGTGTCCTCGATGCAGGCCACCATCCGGCCGTACTCGCTGGTGGGGTTCGGGGCGACCTGTTCGCTGGGACGTGTGACCGAGCCGCGGCCACGACCGTAGATCTCGATCCCGCTACGCACGACGATCGACTCGAGCGCTCTGCACTCCGCGGCGGCCCCCAAGATCGATGTGGCGGCATCGTCGGTCAGCGAGCGGGCGGTGCCGGTTGCGGCTCGGGCGTGCGGTTCCCAGACGGCGATGTGAACCACCACGTGTGGGTTGTAGTCAGTGACGACCTTGACCGTGCGTTCGTGTTGACCAGGAACGATACGATGAAAGACGGTCCGGCGCAGACGGCGCCGGGGAGGATCGGCATCGATACCTTCGATCGATCCCACCCATGATTCGTTTTCGAGCAGACTGGCGACCCGAGACCCAAGCTCGCCGCCCATTCCGCTGATGAGGACCCGAACACCTGCCACATGGATAACGCTAGCCCCACACCCCCCGTGAAGACCCGATCCTTCAGGATCGCGGTCGCGGTCGCGGTCGCCTTCGCCGGGTCGAGTGTCGTCCACGCTGAGACGACAAGTATCAATCGGGCGGCGGTCGTCAACGAGACGGCCAGGCGGGTGCTGACGACCGGCGACGGTGTGCTGTTTCCGATCGATCCGTCACCCGTGTGCGAGGTGCTGAACAACTTTGGCGGCTACAGCAAGGCGTTTGGCAGCGGCGGCCACCAGGGTGTCGATATCGGTGCCACGCTTGGCCAGGAGGTCTACGCCGTCGAGGACGGCATCTTGACCAGCCTGTTCGGTGGCAGTTCGTCCGGTATTGGTTGGGAGCTGTGGTCAGACACCGACACGAAATACCGTTACTACCACCTTGATGCCGTCGCCGATGGGCTGGCGGTGGGTGATCGTGTGACCGAACGACAGGTCATCGGTTATGTCGGTGACACGGGCAACGCCACCCCTGGAGGCTGGCACCTGCACTTCGAGCTGCGGCCCGGCCCCGATCCGTATTCGACGCCGGTCGACCCCGTACCGCTGCTCGATATTCCTTGGATCTGCAACCTGTACTGACTGTCAGCCGAACCCGCGACTGTCCTGCTTGAGCGCCGTGTCGATCGAGAGCGCGCTGGCGACAACCAGCGAGTTCAACGGCTCTGACGGGCGGGCTTGGATCTGCAGCACATAGTTGTCAGCCGTGGTGAACATGGTCTTGGCGAGCCCCTCCCATGTCTTGGTGATCCGCGCGATCTCGTTGCCTGCCGTGTCCTCAATTCGAAAGTTCCAGGCCCGCCAGTTCTCGGCCTTGATGGCACCGAGTTGGTGGCCGTCCGACTCGAGCCCAAAGTTGATTTTGCCGATCATGTTCTGTTGCACGACGCGCCCCAGTTCGCGGCCGTCGCCGTCACTGACGATCACGGTCGATTTGATCACCTTGCGTGGACGCGTGATCTGCAGCAAGACCCGGCCGGACGGATCGGTGACCTGCAGCTGGTGGGTCATGAACTGGTCGAAGCTGGATACCAGGCGGAGCACCTTCTTGGTCGCCGACTGGCCGACTTGATTGACCGCCGCCACCTGATTGCCGTGCTGATCGAACACGCTGTACTGATTGTTGAGCTCGATCAACTTGGCCTTTTGATTCACGATCAGGATCGGCTCGGTGAGGATCCCCCCGCCTCCGCCCGCAACCGGGCCGGTCAGCCCGATGCCCTTTCGCCCGGTCCCTGTCAGTTGGGTATTGATCGTTTCCGATTTGCCCTCGTCGCCGAGTGTGAGACCGGCGTCGAGCCGGTCCATCCGCGTGGTGGCGGGGCCCACGTCGGTGGTGCTGACCAGGTCATGACCGGCGACACCCTGGTTGCTGACATGGTCGGTCCACGCCGTGCCGTCCCAATACCGCAGCTCGTGGCGCTGCGTCGGATCTGGATACCAGTCAGCGGGATGTTCGCTCATTGGGCAAAGCCTACTGAGCGGCGGTTGCTGCCTGATTACGCCCGGTTGCAGCGACGGAAATCAGTCGGTACCGCGGAGCATCTCAGCGGTCATGATGACGTCGCGAGCCCATGGATCGAGCTTGCGGCTGGTCAGCCGCTCGGTGACCTCGATCGCCTTGGTGTTGTTGTCGACCAGGCCTGACCACCGGATGTAGCCACCCATGACGCCGACCAGGCGATCACCGAGCTCTTCTCCGTGAACCAGCAACTTGTTGCCGTGGCGGAGCAGGTCGTCGAGTTCGGTGTAGAACGCCTTCAGCCACCGGTCGCGGTCGTCGCCTCGAAATGGGCGATGCCGGTAGGGCAGGTTGAGCTCGTCGTAGTTGTGCAGGTTGTGCGGTGCCTGGATGATCGAGATCGCGTAGTCGAACCCGTTCTCACGGATCCAGATGATCTCTTCTTGGCGGCGGACCCGGCGGTGGTTGTCGCCATAGCCGCCCGGACGCTCGCAGATCGCCAGCTTGTCCTTCAAGATCCATGTGAAGTTGCGAGGCGTGATGCCAAGCGCCCATTTGCCGCGCAGCTTTGGGGGCATCAGCATTCACTCCAGGTCATCGAGTCGGTCGTCGGACACATCGCGGGTTCCAACTCTATCGGTCGGGAGAGATGATGCGGAAGCGCTGGTTGGATCGTTCGACCCGCCGCCCGCCCGACAGCTCGCAGGCGATGCCGTTGCCGCGAGCGACCGCCAACACACGCTCGATGCTCGCCGCGTCCGGCGGGTATCCGTCAACGCTCAGCCAGCAGCGCAGTGCCCGCCTGGCAAGCACTGGGTCGGCACCGGCGATCGCCTTTGCGTCGGTGGCATCGATCGTCGCCGCGAGGGCGTCGAGGAACCGGTCGTCGTCGCGCAGCAGATCGGCCGTACGGGTCAGGATCGGCGTCAGATCGCGGGCGGCGATGTTGGTGGCGAGTGGCAGCAGCTCGTGGCGGACCCTGTTGCGCCAGACGTCGAGCACCTGGTTCGATCCGTCACGAACCGGCTCAATGCCAATTTCTGCACACACGGCTTCGGTCTCAGAGCGCCGCAAGCCGAGGATCGGATGGGTCGGACCTGGGGTCATGGCAGCGAGACCACCGCTTCCGCTTCCGCGCAGCAAGCGCAAGATCAGCGTCTCCGCCTGATCGTCGGCGGTGTGGCCCGTTAGTGCGTCGGGAGCGAGCGCCTGCTTGCGCGCTGCCCGTGCTCGCGCTTCGAGGTTTGGGCCGGGCTCGACCTGTAGTTCGTGCAAAACGAACTCGACGCCGAGTTGGGCTGCGATCGAACGTGAAGTTCGGGCGTCGTCGGCCGATTCTGTGCGAATCCCATGGTCGACGTGATGCGCGGTGACGATGCAGCCATGGTGGTGTGCGAGGGCTGTCATGGCAGCCGAATCGGGTCCTCCGGAGAACGCGCAGGCGACAGGCGTACCTGAAGCCGGAAACGTACAGCGTGTGAGGAGGTTGCCGAGCAGACTCAGAGTTCTTGCTCGCGCCGACGCTTGCCGCCGGGGTAGTGCTGTGACGACACCTGTTTGATGTAGAGGCCAATCAGCCCGATCGTCGCGCCGACACCGGCAAACAACATAACGAGTCCGATCCACCAGTGCCAGATGTAGGCGGCAAGCATGGCGCCCAGCGTAGCGACCAGAGTCCCGCTCCACCCAAGTTCAGCATGAGCGGTGGCGTTTGCTGAGGCGGTGCTACGCGGGACCGATGATGCCGTCTTCGTCGAGATCGGTGTTGAAGCACATCTCGATCCGACCTAGCAGGCCCGCTGGCATCTCCTCGGTGCTGCACTTGCGACGGATCGCTAGCTTCAGCTCGGCTTGGAAGTCGAAGGCTTGGAGGCAGTCCATGCACGAGTCGAGGTGCAGGTGGATGTGATCGCGAACATCGTCAGGGAGCTCTCCGTCGAGGAAGGCGTCGAGCTCTCGGATGGTTTCGTTGCAGTTCGCCATGTCGATGTGTTGTTTGTCAGCTTTCGGGAGCCTCGTTGTCGAGGTGCCGGGTGAGTCCCCGCGCCTCGGCGTACCCGTACAACGCGCGCTGCATCGCTTTTCTTCCCCGGTGCAGCCGCGACATGACCGTACCGATCGGAATCTCGAGCATTTCGGCGATCTCTTTGTAGGCGAAGCCCTCGACATCGGCGAGCAGCACCGGCAACCGAAAGTTGGTGGGGAGGTCTTCGAGCGCCTGTTTGACCTCGTCATCGGTGAACACGTCGAGGAACTGCTCTTCAGCCGACATCGAGGCGGCCGCTGTCTCCATCGATCCGAGCCGGCGGTACAGGTAGAGGTCTTCTAGCTCGCCGAGCTCGCTCTCTTGGGGGCGACGTTGCTTGGCTCGGTACGAGTTGATGTAGGCGTTAGTGAGGATCCGGAACATCCAGGCCCGCAGGTTGGTGCCGTCTTGGAAGGTGTGGAAGCTGCGGAAACCCCTGAGATACGCCTCTTGCACCAGGTCTTCGGCGTCTGCTTTGTTGCGGGTCATGCGCATCGCGGCCGAGTACAGCTGGGGTGCGAATTCCATCGCCTGCTCGGCGAAGTTCTGCTGATCAGCCACGGGTCGCGACCCTACCTGGTGCTGCTCACGCCTGGTTGGCGAGTTCGGCGACAAGCCGATCGATCGAACCAACAAACCGTTCGAGATATTGGGCGAGCTGTTCGCGCTCGGCCTGGTCGAACTGTTCGAGCAGGCGCTCCATGCCGGCTGCCCGTCCGATGGTGACACGACGGATCATCCGTCGCCCGGTGGTGGTGGCGCGCGCCACGACCACGCGACGGTCGTTGGCGCCGGTGACGCGTTCGGCCAGCCCGAGCTGTTGTAGTCGATTGACGGCCCGCGTGGCCGTGCTCGGATCGATATGCATGGCATCGGCGAAGTCGCTCATTCTCCACCCGTCGGGTTCGCTGGCAAGGATCTCGAGCGCATCGAGTTGGGCTTGCTCGAGCGCTGGTCCGTCAGGGCCAAGCAGGTGAGAGCGCAGCGCTGCACCGGAGGCGCCCCGGCGCAACTCGCGCCAGGCGAGTGCGATCCGGCGTGTGGTGGCGTCGTCGGGGGCCACGGGTCAGCTCTGCGTTGGTGCCGTCGACTGTTCGACACCGCGCAACTCTGAGCGCGAGCCGATTTGGTCGAGATACCACTGGTAGGTCGATGCCAGCCCGGCGTCGAGATCGATCGACGGTGACCATCCCAGCGAGCGCAACCGGGTGACGTCGAGCAGCTTGCGTGGCGTGCCGTCCGGCTTGGACTTGTCCCACGTCAGCTGGGCGTCGGGATTGACGACGATGCGGATCGTTTCGGCGAGCTGCTTGATCGAGAGATCGACCCCTGTTCCGACATTGATGTGTGAGTCGTCGGAGTAGTGCTCCATCAGGTACAGGCAGGCGGCGGCGAGGTCGTCGACGTGTAGGAATTCACGAAACGCACTACCGGTTCCCCACACTGCGACCTCGTTCGGGTCGCTCTGCTTGGCATCATGGAACTTGCGCATTAAGGCCGGGATCACGTGTGACGAGTCGAGGTCGAAGTTGTCACCCGGGCCGTACAGGTTGGTCGGCATCGCCGAGATGAAGTCGCAGCCGTATTGGCGACGGTACGCCTGACACAGCTTGATGCCGGCGATCTTGGCGATCGCATACCACTCATTGGTGGCTTCCAGCGGGCCGGTCAAGAGTTGCTCCTCGGTGATCGGCTGGGTGGCGTCACGCGGGTAGATGCACGACGAGCCGAGATACAGCAGCTTGTGCACCTTGGTCTCGTACGCCGAGTGAACCACCGTGCCATGGATCATCAGGTTGTCGTAGATGAACTCGGCCGGGCGGGTGCTGTTGGCGAGGATCCCGCCGACGGTGCCGGCGACGAGGAACACATAGTCGGGCTGGTTGGCCTCGAACCATCGCGACACCTCGGATTGATCGCGCAGGTCTAGTTCGTCGCGGGTGGCGGTGAGAATGTTGGCGAAGCCCTCCGCCTCGAGTCGGCGTACCAGTGCCGAGCCCACCAGTCCGCGGTGACCGGCCACATACACCCGAGCGTCCCGGTCCAGATGCGTCATGCGCAGACGTTACCCGTTACCAAAGGTGCCCAAGCCGGCACCTGGAGTAACGGTTGTAGCAGGCGTCCTGGTCGCCGCAGGCGGTGAGGAACATTCCACGCACGACGGGCGATGGCGACGGCCGATAGCCGGGATGGTGTCGCATGTGGTCGAGTGCTGTTGGCATGTCGACAGTGTGTACGTTCTTCCGCGGTCGACGACCAACAGGGCGGCGTCAGCCGAAGCCCGCGATGTTCGGGTTCCACCACCAAATCGTGATTTGGTTGATGGAGCTGCGCTGGCCGGGCGACGACATGTTGGAGAGCCATTCGGGCGCGCTTTGAACCGGCTGGTCGCCCAACACGATGCGACCTGAATCGCCACCGACGAATGGTCGCTCCGCCCGTGGCGGGGCAGGTCTGGGGTTGTCACTGCGCAGTGGTCTCGGGTTTGGTGAACCGGTGTGTCTGATCGGCGCGACAGTACGGGTATGCACAACCGTCTTGGGGGCTGCAGCGATGCGGAGTTGCTGGCGATGGTCGCCGATCAGCATCGTGACGCGCTCACCGAGCTGTATCGACGGCACGCAGGCTGGCTGCTCGCCCGCCTGCGACACCGTTGTGCCGACGATGGGTTGATCGCCGAGGCTTTGCAGGACACCTTCGTCGCTGTGTGGCGAGGAGCTCACAGTTATCAAGGAACCGGGGCTGCGGCCGGGTGGATGTGGTCGATCGCGATTCGCCGTTTGATCGGCATCCTTCGCAAGCGTCGCCCGGAGCCCGTGCCGGCGAACCCGAACGCGGTCGATGTGCTGGCCGATGTGGAGGACCTGGTGCTGTCCGGCACCGAACACGGTGATCTGGCGGGGGCGCTCAGGTCGCTGTCACCCGAGCTGCGAGCGGTCGTGCAGGCGACGGTGCTCGATGGCCTCACGACCCGTGAGGCGGGTCAGTTGCTGGGGATCCCAGCGGGAACGGTGAAGACGCGCATGATGCGGGCGCGAGTCGAACTGAGAGGAGCCTTGGCATGACCTGGCACGTGGACGAACAGTCGGCACAGCGGTATGTCGCTCGACGACTCGACTCGACGAGTACCTCGTCGATCGAATCGCACCTGCTCGCCTGTGACCGATGTCGGGCGACAGTCGGCGTGGCGGTCGAGGACGACCTGTTGGCATTCGTGTGGAGCGAGATCTCCGACGCCCTCGACCGGCCACGGTTGGGATGGGCCGAACGGACGCTTCGGTGGCTCGGCTGCTCGGACACGTCCTCGCGGATCGTCGCCGCCACGAGTCGCGCCCGCCTCTCGTATGTGATCGCGGTGGCGATCAGCGTCGCGATGGCCCTCGTCGCGTCGTGGTCGGGTGGCGACGGGGCGTTCAGCGCGTTCTTGATGCTGGCTCCGATCGGGCCGCTCGTCGCTACGGCCGGGGCATTTGGGCGGTGGGCCGATCCTGCCCACGCGGTGCTATCGGTGACACCGACATCGACATTGCGGATCGTGTTGATCCGCACCGCCGCATCGGTGGTGCCGGCAATCGCCCTGACTGCGTTGTCGGTACCGATGTTGCTCGATCGCGGTTGGTTGTCGGTTGCCTGGCTGCTGCCGACGCTGGCACTGACGCTCGGAGCCCTGGCGCTGTCGAGCTGGGTTGATCTCGAAATCGCCACGATGATCGTCGTGGGGGCGTGGATCTCGACACCGATTCTCATTCGCGCTCCACGCCGCGAGTTGCTCGACGCCTTTGCGGGGCAAATCCAGTTCGTCTCGATCGGCATTGCCATCGCAGGCGCCCTGACCATGGTCGTGCGACATACAACGTTCGAATACAGGGAGGGCTGATGGGTTCGTATGTGAACATTCGAGGGCTGACCAAGCGGTACGGCCGCTCGCAGGCGGTCGCCGAACTCGACCTCGATGTCGGTGCCGGGGTACTCGGCCTGCTCGGGCCGAACGGGGCGGGCAAGACGACGTTGATGCGGATTCTGGCCACCTCACTGGCGCCGACCGCTGGCACGGTCAACGTGCTCGGTCACGACCCTGCCGACGCGGAGGGCCGCCTCGAGATTCGGCGCAAGCTCGGCTACGTGCCGCAAGAGGTCGGGTTGTACGAGAACTTCACGGTGTTCGACTTTGTCGACTACATCGCGATCCTCAAAGAACACACCGATCGCCGAACGCGGCGCGATGAGGTGCGCCGCGTGGTCGAGGCGGTCGACCTCGGCGACGTGAGCTCGAAAAAGATCCGCAAGCTGTCGGGCGGCATGCGCCGCCGTGTGGCGCTCGCCCAATCCCTGTTGGGCGATCCAGCGTTGCTCGTACTCGACGAGCCCACGGTCGGCCTGGATCCCGAGCAACGGCTGCGATTCCGTGGGCTCGTTTCGCAACACGCCGAGCGACGCTGTGTCGTGTTGTCGACACACATGACCGAAGACGTCGAAGCGTTGTGTGACCGGGTCGTGGTGATGAACCTCGGCCGGATCACGTTCGACGGTACGCCTGTCGAGTTGGCTGCGCTGGCCAAAGATCAGGTCTGGCTGGCCGACGTTCCCGACCCTCGTGCTCTGGTCTCGTGGCGTACCGGAGAAGGTCGCCATCGCAACGTCGGTACGGCGCCGGCCGCCGCCGAGCTGATCACGCCGACCGTTCAGGACGGGTATCTGCTGCTCGGCGGCCGTGTCCCCGACGAGGCCGTGGCGTGAACACGCCGGTCGCCGCGCTGTCTCGTGTCGAGAGCGAGCGACTGATCCGCAACCCGGCGGTCTGGGTCGCGTTTGCCCTGACCGGCTGGTGGTTGGGCGTGGCGATGTGGGGAGGCCCCAGCATCGGATCGCAGCCGCTCACGAAGTACATGCTGCTGCTCGGCTATGGCTTCGCAGTGCCGGGTCTGGTGCTGTTCGTCGCGGTCGTCTTCGCCGTGCTGCGTGGCCGGATGGAACACACCGAGGAACTGCTTGGCACGCTCGCGGTCGGCAATGATCGACGCAGCGTCGCACACGCCTTGGCGAACCTTGGCCCCGCCGTCGTGGTGATGCTCACAATGCTCGTCATGCTCGCCGTGATCCGGCCGGGGGCCAGCCTCGGTACCGACTTCGACATCGATGGTGTCGGTGCCATCGACATCCCGCGACCCACCGTGGCACAGATGTTGCAGGGCCCGGTGGCGTTGTTGGCGTTCACCACGCTGGCCGTGGCGCTCGTCAGGTGGATCCCGACCTGGCTGGTGATCGTGCCGACCCCGTTCTTTTTGATCGTGCAGGTCGCCTTCTTCGGGCTGTTCGTGGGTACAGCGACGAGTTCCGCCAACTGGCTCGGTGTTGGCGGATTTCTCGCCCACGGTGTCGTCAACGATGAGTGGGTCGGGTGCGGCGAGTTCGATAGACGGTGCGACCTGCCGGTCAGTGGTTTCGATCGCGTGACCCCGTGGTGGCACCTCGGGTATCTCGTCGCCCTCGCATTCCTGTTCGGCGCGATCGCCGTGCTGCGTCACCGCCGTGACGTGCGGACATGGTCGGCGTTCGGACTCGGGCTCGCAGCGGCTGTGTCGTTGGCCGTAGTACAAGCGACCACATTCCAGTCGTTCGGAACCCCGTGACGAACGTCGCGGTGATTCTTGCGGAGCTGGAAGGAAGGCGGTTGGTTCGCAATCCGATCATCTGGTTGTCGATGATTCCGGCCGTTCTGTGGGCTGCTCTGGTCGACAACGCGGACGACACGCACTTCGTGCTCACGGGTTATGGGCTCATTTTCACGTGCTTCGCTGTGACGGTGCTCGTCGCGATGGCGGCGCGCAGAAGCCGGTTCAACCACACCGGCCCCTTGCTCGATGTGCTTCCGTCGGGGTCGTCGAC
The DNA here is from genome assembly GCA_937919625.1 of uncultured Ilumatobacter sp. Taxonomy (GTDB): domain Bacteria; phylum Actinomycetota; class Acidimicrobiia; order Acidimicrobiales; family Ilumatobacteraceae; genus Ilumatobacter. The sequence goes on along the minus strand of CALFRK010000001.1, from coordinate 33,831 downwards.
CCGAACCGTGGGTCTCGGGCTGGCCGGGGTTGCGCCGGCATGCGCGGCATTGGTGGCGACGACGGTGGTGTGGATCGTCGTCTGGCCGTCGACGTCGCTCGGCACCTCGACCCAAACCGTCAACTCCGGCGTCGACGTCCCTCGACCGAACTTCGCCCAGTTCCTGCAAGGCCCGCTGGCGATCGTCGTGTTCGGTGCGTTGGGTCTCGTCCTTGCCCGCTGGCTCCCTGGCTGGTTGATCGGCGCCGCTCTGGCGTTTCCGATGTTGATCCAGTTCCTGTGGTTCGGCGGATGGCACGCCGAGGGATCACATGCCTATGTCTGGTTGGTTCCGCTCGCCACCGGGTGGGTCACCGACGGATGGACCGGAGCGTGCGACAACACCGACGCCAACTGCGATCTGGCGTTGAGCGGCTTCGATCAAACCACGCCATGGTTGCATCTCGGTTACCTGGTCGCCCTAGCTACGACGTTGATCGCGATCGCCGTTCTGCGTCGTCACCGCGATCGTCGCACGTGGATGGTATTTGGCGCGGCGCTGGCCTCCGTCGCCGTGTTCGTGGTCGCGCAGTGGGTCGTCTACGAACGGTTCGAGCTGGTGGTCGCCCGATGATCGACGTCTCCGCGTTCTGGATGGTCGTTGGTCGGCGCACGCCGTGGGCGGCACTCGGCGGCGTGGCGCTCGTGTGCGGCGTAGCGACTGCGTTGTGGGCTTCGGTCAACGACGGAATGGGTGAACTCGTGCTCGTGCTCCGGCTCGATGCTCTGGCAGTGGCGGCGGTGGCCGCGACATGTTTGGAAGACGGCGCCGAAGAGCTCACTGCCTCTGCACCGGTTGGGATGGCGCGGCGTCGTGTCGCTTCGGTGGCGATGACCGGGGCGATGGGGGCTCTTGCATGGCTCGCCATCGCAGTCTTTGTTGGATTGACGAGCGGTCGAACGGGGGAGTTGCCGTTGGGCGGCTTGCTGATCGAGGTGGCAGCCCTGATCTCGGTTGGCTGGGTTCTCGCTGCGATGATCACCTCCACGTTGGGGTGGCGTGGGTCGGGGGTCCGTGCAACGGCCGCCGTGTCGGTGTTGACGGTGTGCACCGTGTTCACACCGCGCACGTTGGATTGGTTGTGGAGCGGTCCCAGCCCGGCATGGCGAATCGTGCACGTTCGCTGGAGCGTGATCGGTCTCGTTTCGTTGGCCGGGTTCCTGTTGCTCAGCCGTGATCCCGCCCGCCGGCAGATCTTGTCAGTGCCCGCCGAGCGGAGCAAGCTGCCCACATGAACCACCCATTCATCACCCGATGGTCGCTGATGGCGTCGTCGATGCATGGTTCACGAAAGGCGACGACATGACGCCCGCTCCCGCGCCCAGGTCGCTTAACCGGCTCGTGCTCGAACAGATCCGTGTCCTCGTGGTGGCGGGGATCGGTACCGGCGCGATCGTGGTCGGTATCGGCAGCCGCCTGGCGATGTTGGCCCTCCGTCTGACGTCTCCGGACTCGGTGATCGGGCGCCAGAGCGACGACGACTTCACGATCGGCGAGTTCACCCTCGGGGGCTCCTACAACTTGCTGCTGCTCGGTGCAGCAGTCGGGATCATCGGCGTAGCTGCATATCAGTGCGTTGCACCTCGACTGATCGGTCCGCTGTGGTTCCAACGATTAACCGTCGCGCTGGCCAGCGGTGTTGTCGTCGGATCGATGCTGGTGCACGCCGACGGCATCGATTTCCGTGTGCTCAAACCGATGTGGTTGGCGATCGGCCTGTTCGTGTTGTTGCCGGCGCTGTTCGGGGCCGCGATCGGCGCCGTGGTCGACCGTGTCAGCGACCCGACGTTGAATGCCCGCGGCCGCGTCCGGTGGATCCTGCCCGTTGTGTTGTTCGCCTGTTTCCCGCTCACGATCGTCGTGCTCGCTCCCGGTGCACTGATCTTCACGATCTGGTTGGGGGTTCGAGAACGGACCCCCCTGATGGCATGGACCCGTAGCCGTCCCGCAACATTGCTCGCACGCGCCGGTTGGCTCGGTATCGCCGTGCTCGGGCTCGTCGCCCTCGTCGGCGACGTCACTGCGCTCACGTGACGTCCGAACCGTTTCGCCGACAGTGCGCGACAGACCGGGCATGACCGCCGTGGGCGCTGTCCACATTGATTGTCGCAGTGGTCATCGTCAGCGTCGTGTTCCGCGATCGGCTGTTCGTGTGAGCGTGGCAGGCTCGGGAAGCCAGAGGAACGGGCGGCCATTGACGTGCTGCTGGCGATCATCCACGCTTGGGGAGTGGGTATGATGCACGTCTGGATCGATCAGGACCTGTGTACGGGTGACGGCTTGTGTACCGACCACTGCCCCGAGGTGTTCGTGCTGCAGGAGGACGGCATCTCGTATGTGCGTGATGTGTCGACCAGCCAGGCCCCGGCCGGACCCGGTGGACGCCCGAGCATGGTGCCTGTGCCACGCAAGCTCGAGTCGAACGTGATCGCCGCCGCACTCGAATGCCCTGGCGAATGCATCTTCATCGAAGAGGACGCGGTCTACGAGCTGCCGTCACCCTAACGGAGAACGCCCCCTGGTCAGGCTTTGATGCGGTCGTTGGTGGGGTCGTACAGCGGGCGCAGGGCTGTCAGCGCCGGGTACTCGGCGCCGTTCACCTCGACGGTCCACCGGGCGGCCGTGAGCCAGTCGAACGTGATCGGCTCGCCGTCGGCCGCGATCATGGCGAGTCCGACGGCGCCACCGACGGTGTGCCCGTACGAGCCGGCCCGCACGTATCCGACGGGTTGGCCGTTTCGGCGGATCACCTCGGCGTGGTACAGCAGGGGGTCCGGGTCGAGCAGTTGTATCGACACGAGCCGCCGGGGGAGCGGCCCGGCGTCACGGCGCGCCAGCACCGCCTCACGACCGACGAAGCCGCCCGGTTTGTCGAACGCCATCGCGAACCTGAATCCGGCTTCGAGAGGGCCGTCGGTGTTGTCGATGTCGTGGCCGTAGTCGCGGTAGCCCTTCTCCAGTCGCAAGCTCGACAGGGCCTTCAATCCAGCGTGGCGCAGCCCGAACGGTCGGCCGGCTTCGAGCAGCACGTCGTGCACCTGAACGGCATGCTCGGCGGAAACATAAAGCTCGTAGCCGAGCTCACCGAGATATGTGATCCGAACACATAGCACTCGTGCTGACCCGATTTTGATCTCGCGAGCAGAGCGGAACGGGAACGCCCGATTCGACAGGTCGATCGACGTGACCGCCTGGAGCACCTGGCGCGAGAGCGGCCCTTGGAGATTGATCTGGGCGTAGTCGGATGTCACGTCGGCCACGCTTGTGCCGTTGCCTGCTTCGTCGGCGGCTCGGCGCAGATGTGCTTCGACGTGGCGGTGAGCGGTGTCGGTGGCGACCACGAAGAATGACTCGTCGTCGAGCTTGGTGACGGTCAAGTCGGCCTCGAGCAGGCCTCGCTCGTTGAGCCACTGCGTGTAGGTGATCGTGCCCACATCGCCGTTGACGGCGTTGGCCGAGAGGCGCTCGAGCAGCTGCCCCGCACCCGGTCCGTCAACCTGGAACTTCGACATGAAGCTCATGTCCATCAAGATCACGCCGTTGCGGCAGGCATGATGCTCGGCCTCCCACTGCGCCCAGAACGACGGGCGTCGCCAGGTGAGCGGGCCGGGGTCGGGTGCGTGACCGGCCCCGGCGAACCAGTCGGCGCCCTCCCACAAACTGACCTCGCGGAAATGGGCGCCCTCTGCGAGCAACCGGTCGTGCAGCGGCGACAGTTTGGCACCGCGGGCTGTCTTCATCGAACGGTTGGGATAGTGGCACTGATACACCATGCCGAGCGCCTCGACCGTGCGGGTGCGGCGGTACTCGGCGGTGGCCTGATGCGGCTGCAGGCGGGCCGGGTGCATGCCGGTGACGTCGCCGCCAGGGTCGCCATCGACGATCCAATGGGCGACCATCCGCCCGATCCCGGGGCCGCTCAGGATGCCGATCGAGTTGAGCCCGGCGGCCACAAAATAATTGCGCACCTCTGGCGCAGGGCCGACGATCGGCCGCAGGTCGGGAGTGAAACTCTCTGGCCCGCAGAAGAAGGTGCGGATGCCCGTGTTGTAGGCGGCGGGCACGCGGCTCATCGCCGCCTCGACGTACGGACCCATGCGGTCCCAGTCGGGTGGCAGCGTGGTGAACGAGGCGTCGCCGGGGATGCCCTCGACCTTCCACGGCGCGCACACCGGCTCGAACAGCCCGATCATCAGCCCGCCGACTTCCTCGCGGTAGTAGCCGTAGTTGGCTGGATCCTCGATCACGGGCCAGCTTGGGTCGATCCCGTCCATTTGGTCGGTGATCATGTAGTAGTGCTCGGCCGCTTGGAGCGGAATCGTGACGCCTGACAGTTCGCCGAGCTGGCGGGCCCACATGCCGGCCGCATTGACGACGTACTCACATTCGATCGTGCCGTGATCGGTGACAACGCCACGCACGGTGCCGTCACGCACGATGACGTCGGTGACGGTGACGCCCTGGGCGATCGTGACACCTTGTTGGCGTGCCCCACGGGCGAGCGACATCGTGGCGTCGACGGGGTTGACCCGCCCGTCGCCTTCTACGTAGAAGCCGGCCAGCAGATCATCGGTGCGGGCGAGTGGGAACAGCTCGCCCACCTCGGCCGGTGAGATCTCGTGTACGTCGACGCCGCAATAGCGGTTGAAGGCGGCGACCCGCCGGTACTCCTCGAGGCGACCCTCGTCGGCGGCCAGCTCGACGAACCCGACCGGCTTGAATCCCGTCGCCAGACCGGTCTCGGCTTCGAGGTGGGTGTAGAGGTCGCGGGTGTACTTGCGTAGCTCTGTCGATGTTTCCGACGTCGATCCGAATGTGACCATCAACCCGGCGGCGTGCCAGGTGGTTCCAGAGGTGAGTTGGTCGCGCTCGACCAGCACTGTGTCGGTCCATCCAAGATGGCCCAAGTGGTATGCGATCGACGTTCCGATCACGCCGCCTCCGATGATCACGACCCGAGCCCGTGACGGCACCTCCACCATCAGACCATGCTACGGACCGGCACGGCTTAGGGACCGCGTTCGCAACGGCGATCGATGCTGACGAAAGTCGCACACGCCGGCGTGATCCGCCGGCACAGATGTTCACCTGCTGTTTTCCGCCCGTTGCCTGCGTGTCGTGCGGATAGGGCTAGAGTCCTCGGCGACGCGACAGCGCGTCCTAACGCATAAGGGGATACCAATGAGACCCGTGAACAAGGTCATGACTATTGCCGTCGTTGCCGGTCTGCTGCTCGCAGCATGCGGCGGCGACGACGATGCGACCGATGCTCCCGTAGCGACCGATGCGCCGGTAACCACCGACGCTCCCGACGCTCCGGTAACGACCGACGCTCCCGACGCTCCCGACGCTCCCGACGCTCCGGTAACGACCGATGCTCCCGATGCGCCGGTAACGACCGACGCACCTGGCGGCGATGATCCGATCGACGCGCTGTACCAGGAGTGCCTCGCTGGTGGTGCCACTGTCAACCTGATTGCCCTGCCCGACGAATGGGCCAACTACAAGGGCATCCTGGCCTCGTTCAGCGACAAGTATCCCGGCGTCGACCATCCGGTCCAGAACCCGAACGGGTCATCGCAAGAAGAGCTCGACGCAATCGTCAACCTGTCTGGCCAGTCCGACATGCCCGACTCGATCGACGTGAGCCCCGCCAAGGCCCAGATTGCCATCGATGAAGGGCTTTTGGAGCCGTACACGCCGGCCAGCGACGCCGAGATCCCTGCCAACCTGAAAGATCCTGCCGGCAACTGGATCGCCGCCTATTACGGCATCATCTCGATCGGCACCAACACCACGATCGTGCCGAACGCGCCGAAGACGTTTGCCGATCTGGCCAAGCCGGAGTACAAGGGCAAGGTCGCTCTCAACGGCGACCCGCGCACCTCGGGCTCGGCCTTTGCTGGGGTGATGGCGGCATCGATCGCCAGCGGCGGCAGCCCCGACGACATCTTGCCTGGCATCCAGTACTTCGCCGACCTGAAGGCCTCCGGCAACCTGATTCCGGTCTCGGTCGATCAGGCCACCGTAATCTCTGGTGAGACCCCGATCGCGATCGACTGGAGCTACAACTGGCCCGGCCTGCGCAAGCAGATGGAGGACGCTGGCTACACCGTCGAGGTAAACTTCCCATCCGATGGTGTGTACGGCGGTTACTACACGCAGGGCGTCGTCAAGGACTCGCCAAACCAGGCGTGCGGCAAGCTGTGGGTCGAGCACATTCTCTCGAACGAGGGCGCGCTCGGGTATCTCGGTGGCGGCGCGATGCCTGCCCGATTCGGTGCGCTCGAAGCCGCTGGATTGATCGATGAGGCAGCCAAGGCCGAGCTGCCGCCGGCCGATCTGCTCGCCCAGGTGAGCTTCCTCACCCAGGACCAGATCGCCGCCGCGACCGCGGTGATCGAGGCAAACTGGGGTCCGATGGTGGCCGACGCCTGATCGGAACACGTTGAGCGATACCGCACTCACGCGTGACGGGGACCGTGCCGATGGCACGGTCCCCGCCCCGCGCCGCCGAGTTCGAATTCCGGCCGCTGCCGGCCTCCTGCCGTTCCTCTCGTTCCTCTTCCTGTTCTTGCTGCTTCCCGCCTACGGCGTGGTGAAGAAGGGATTCGGTGGCGAGGGCGGCGGCGGATTCTCGCCGTCGACGTTCTTCGACGTGCTCAGTTCCGAGAGCAAGGCGTTCCGCGGCTCGGCCAAGGTCTCTCTGGTCACCGCCGTACTGGGTGTGGTCATCGGGACCGCGGTCGCGTACGCGGCCGCCACTGCTCAACGGCCCAAGTGGTTGCGTTCGCTGGTGGCGGCGTTCAGCGGTGTCGCCGCCAACATGGGCGGCGTCATCCTGGCGTTCCTGTTCTTCACGCTGCTCGGCCGACAAGGGCTCGGAACCAAGCTGATCGACGAAGGTGTTGGTTACCAGCTGTACGACACCGGATGGTTCGACATCTCCGGGTTTTGGGGGTGGGTCACCGTCTACATGTACTTTCAGATTCCGCTGATGGTGCTCGTCACGTTGCCGGCCATCGACGGGCTCAAGCCGGCGTGGCGTGAGGCTTCGTCAAATCTCGGCGGAACGACGTGGACGTACTGGCGGCGGGTCGGCTTACCTGTGCTTGCGCCGTCGATGCTGGGCGGGTTCCTTCTGCTCTTCGCCAACGCATTCAGCGCGTATGCCACGGTGTATGCACTCAACAATCAGGCCAACGTCGTGCCGGTCAAGATCAGCTTTGGGCTGGTCGGCGACGTGGGCGGCAAGTCGTCCGAGCCGTACGCGTTGGCAACGGGGATGATCATCGTCATCGCGGTCGCGATGGGCGGGTATCTCCTGCTTCGCAAACGAGCCGAACGCTGGCAACCGACGTGAGCAGCCGGACATTTCGTTCGCGCCTGTCGCGGCTCGGGCCCAACCTGGTGCTGATCGCCTGCGCGTTCTTCTTTATCGCGCCGATCATTTCGACTACACGTCAGGCGATGCAAAGGGTCCCGATGCCGCTGCTCAACTGGTCGAGCGTCTTCGACAAGTGGACCCTCGATGGTATCAAGAAGGTCTTCGAGGACCCGATGTTCTGGCCGTCTTTGCAGTTCAGCCTCAAGCTCGCCGCGGCGACCGTGGCGATCACGCTTGGGCTGCTCGTGCCGACGGCGCTGTACGTCCATTTGCGGATTCCGAAGGCGCGCGGACTTGTCGAATTCCTCACCGTGTTGCCGTACGTCGTCCCACCGATTGCCCTGGCGGCAGGGATCGCCGCGTTCTACCGAGCGAATGCCCGGTGGCTGTTCAGCTCGCAGTGGGCCTTGGTGCCGTTCTACGTGGTGATGGCGTTGCCGTTTACCTATCGATCGATCGATGCCGGTATCAAGGCGATCGATGTACGCACACTCGTCGATGCTTCGCGCAGCCTCGGGGCCGGCTGGGGAACAACACTTCGCCGGGCGGTGCTGCCCAACATGGCATCTAGCCTCGTCTCCGCCTCGTTTCTCACCACCACCGTCGTCCTCGGCGAGTTCACGATCGCCAACGTGCTCAACAAGCCGACCTTCCCGGTCTTCAGCTTTCAGTTCTTCGGATACGAACCCCAAGGCGGTATCGCTCTAGCAATGCTGACCCTGATCACCACGACCATCCTGCTGGGCGGCCTCACCATCCTCGCCCGCCCGAAAGCGGTGCGTGCGGCCCGTAAGGCCGACCGAGCGGCCGGCATCACACGAACGACGCGGTTCTGACTATGAGTGACCTCACCTTCCAAAAGATACGCAAGACGTTCGGCCCAACGATCGCCCTGCAAGGGCTCGACCTACGGGTCGAACCGGGCGAACTGATCAGTTTGCTCGGCCCGTCTGGCTGCGGCAAGACGACCGCCCTTCGCATCGCGGCCGGATTCGAGACGGCCGACAGCGGATCGGTCTCGGTGACCGGCAACGACATCTCGCGCCTGCCGGCCCACAAGCGCAACATGGGCATGGTCTTCCAGAGCTACAGCCTGTTTCCCAATCTGTCCGTCGCCGACAACGTCGAATACGGTCTCCGCACACGCAAGGTCGGCCGTACCGAAGGGCGACGTCGCGTTGCCGACATCCTCGAGCTCGTTCAGCTCAGCGACCAGGCGCCGAAGTACCCACACCAACTTTCGGGGGGACAGCAGCAGCGGGTCGCACTGGCGCGAGCGCTGGCGATCGAGCCGTCGGTGCTGTTGCTCGACGAACCGCTCAGCGCGCTCGACGCCAAAGTACGGTCGAGCCTGCGCGACGAGATCCGCCGGATCCAGACCGACCTCAAGATCACCACACTGTTCGTCACCCACGACCAGGAAGAGGCGCTGGCCATCTCCGATCGCATTGCGGTGATGTCGCAGGGAGCAATGGAGCAGCTAGGCACACCCGCCGAGATTTACGGCAACCCGGCGAACGCCTTTGTCGCCCGGTTCATCGGATCGATGAACGAGATTCCGGCGACCGTCGTCGATGCCGGGGCGGTTCGTGTGCTCGACACGGTGGTGGCCACTTCGCGATCGCACGACTTCACTTCGGGGACCGAGGTCAACCTGCTGGTCCGGCCCGAGGATGCCAGAATCGTTGCCGATGATGACAACGGTGGCGGCCTTGCGGGCACGATCGTCGGCCAGACCTTTCAGGGCTCGTCGACCGATGTGAGCGTGCGGCTGGATGTGCTCGATGTGCACGTCAGGGTTCATATCATCGGGTCGACCGAGGGCATCCTGCACAACGCCGATCGCGTCACCGTCGGCCTCGATGGGGCTCGGGCGGTTCTCGAGCCCGCAGCCTGACGGCGCGATGCCTGTCATTCGAGTTCACGAACGCGACTTCGATGTCGACGTCGTCGTGTTCGACAAGGACGGCACGCTGGTCGATCTCGACTCGTCGTGGGGGCCGATGGCGCGGAGTTGGGTGGCCGCCGTCGCCGGCGACGACGACGGGCTGATCCACGACTTGTCCGACACTCTCGGTTTGGACCTCGTCACAGGACGCCTCGTTCCCGACAGCACGTTCGCGGCTGGGACGCTCGGTCTTGCCGGCGACGTCACTCGCGATCTGTTGCTCGCTGCGGGATGGTCACTGCACGGTGTCGAGGCTGCGCTTGAACGTGCTCGCACTGAGGTCGACGCGGCGGTTGCCCGCACCGTCCCTGTCACGCTGGCCGATGTCGGTCTCATCTTCACGCGGCTTGCCGCCCGTGGGGTGAAGATCGCCATCTTCACCAGCGATGACCGGGGGCCCACCGTTCGCTTTCTCGAACAGGTCGGTGTGCTCGAGCTCGTCTCGGTCGCGATCACCGCCGACGATGTCGAATACCCCAAGCCGCACCCTGACGGGTTGCACCGGATCGGGCAGGCGATGGGGTGCCCGGCCGACAGGATCGTGTTGGTCGGCGACTCGATGGCCGACCAGAATGCGGCCCGAGCTGCAGGTGCCTGGTTCATCGCCGTCGGCCACGGCACGGCCGCCGCCGCTGGTTCCGATGCGACCGTGTCGAGCATCGACGAGGTTGGCGTCGGCTCAGCGCTGCGCTGATATCAGCACGGCGCCGATGCTGCTCGTAGCAAATCCGACAGGTCGCCACCGGAGGCGAGCGCCTGGGCACTACCGAGCCGCTCGTCGGCGTAGGTAGCGAAGTCGGTATCGAGCGTGCTGACCGCCTGCTGCACCATGGCCCACATCGCTTCGCGGAACTCGCTCATGATCTTCATGAGGGCCAGTCGGGCACGATGGCGGTCGGCGACCGAACCGAAATACAACGTGAGGAGTCGCTCGTCGTCGGCGGCGCTGAAGCCGTTATTGATCGAGAGGTTGGCGAGATCGAACGAGCGGTCGTTCATGCCGGCGTACTCGAAGTCGAGCAACCAGGTGCGGTCGCCATCGAACAGGATGTTGCCGGGCAGCAGATCATTGTGGCATGGCACCAGCGCGTCAGGTGCCGCCGCGAACGCGGTCTCGATCCGGATCGACAGCGCCTGCAGGTCATCGAACGCGACCGGCACAGTGGCACCGTGATTGGACGCATCCCTGGCGTGCCGTTCGACTACTCGATGGATCGCGAACGCGCCGCCCAGCGGTGCTGCTCGATGGAATCGCTGGATGAGACCGACGACTTCCTCGAGTCGTGCGACGAAGTCGTCGTGGTGAAGATGACCGCCCGGCATGAAGTCGGTGACGAGGGTGCCGATTCCGAGCAGTTCGCCGAAGACCGGTGGGCCGATGCCGAGGTCGGCGGCGCGGCGGGCCGCCTCGGCCTCGTTGGCCCGGTCGATGCCGAGCAACTCTGTTCGATCGCCGGGTAGCCGGGCCACAAAGCGCCGCGGCGCCAGCGACGCGACCGTCACGAGCACGTTGTGGTTCGTGAGCCCACCACCGAGAGGTTCGAGCACGACCTCATCGGCCGACCAATCCGGAAAGCTCGTGCGGAGCGCCTGGGTGATCTCACCGAACCCGTTCGGGAGCGCAGTCAGGATCGGACCCGATCGCCGTGCGTGTCGTAGAACGGCCGCAGCGACACAGCGCACGCCACGCGCTCGGTCGCCACCTCCAGCTCGTAGTGACCGGAATGTACGAAGTCGGCGGTCACGCCGTCAGTGTGACGCACGTAGCCGTAGCCGATCGACCGATCGACCGTGTAGCCGAATCCGGCGCTCGACAGCCAGCCGACCCGTTCGCCATCGCGGTAGATGGTCTCGCGTCCGAGCAATACCACCGACGGATCGGTGGTGAACCCGGCGAGGCGCTTGTGAACGCCGTGGACACGTTGCGCCGAGATCGCCTCGCGCCCGATGAAATCGACCGCGCCGCGGTCTTTCACGGCCCACGCCAGCCCGGCCTCGATCGGCGTGTGATCCGGCCCGATATCGCTGCCCCAGGCGCGGTAGCCCTTCTCGAGACGACAACTCTCGATCGCCCGGTAGCCGGCGTTCATGAGCCCGTGCCGCCCGCCGGCGAGGATCAGCGCGTCGTACACGGTGGCCGCCGACTCGACCGGCACGTGCAGCTCGTAGCCGAGCTCGCCGACATACGTGATACGCAACGCCATCACCTCGCACGACGCGATCGACAGACGGCGCAATGTACCGAACGCGAAGCCTTCGTTGCTCACGTCTTCGTCGGACAGGTCGGCGAGGATCGCCCGCGACGCCGGGCCCATGACGGTCAAGACCGACCGCCCAGAGGTGACGTCGATAAGCCTGGCGTCGGCATGAGGTGGGATGTTGCGTTTGATCCAGTCGAAGTCGTGGGTCGCGAACCCCGTACCGGTGACGATGTAGAACTCCTCCTCGCCAGTTCGTCCGACCGTGACATCGCACTCGATCCCACCGTGTGGGTTGAGCATCTGCGTATACGTCAATGCCCCGACAGGCTTGTCGACGTTATTGGCGCAGATCCAGTTCAACGCCGCTGCCGCGCCACTTCCGGCGAGCACGAACTTGGCGAACGAGGTCTGGTCGATCAACGCTGCTGTTTCACGTATCGCTCGATGTTCGCGGCCGACCGCCGCGAACCAGTTCTGGCGGGCGTAGGAGTAGAGGTCGAGCGGCTGTTCTCCAGCGTCGCCAGACGCGAACCAATTCGGTCGCTCCCACCCGAGCTTTTCGCCGAAGCAGGCGCCTTGGGCGAGCAGTCGGTCATACAGCGGGGAGCGCCGAGATGGGCGTGCACTCTCGTGCTCCTCGTGCGGCCACGCCATCGTGTAGTGCTTGGCGTACGCCTCGAGTGTGCGGGTTCGGACCCACTCGATCGAGCGGTGGTTGCGCCCGAAACGGCGAATGTCGGCGTTCCACAGATCGTACGGTGGGGCACCTTGCACGACCCACTCGGCGAGCGCCATCCCGGCGCCTCCCCCGGCCGCGATCCCGAACGCGTTGAAACCGGCGCCGATGAAACAGTTGTTCAGTTCTGGTGCCTCGCCGAGGATGAACATTCCGTCCGGCGTGAAGCTTTCGGGCCCGTTGACCAACTGGTTGATGCCGACCTCCGCGAGTTGGGGCACGCGTCCTATCGCCGATTCCATGATCGGTGCGAAGTGATCCCAGTCGCTGTCGAGCAGGCGAAACGTGAAGTCGTCGGGCACCCGCTTGACCGACGCCGACCACGGCTTCGGATTCGGTTCGTAGCCGCCCATCACCAACCCACCGACCTCTTCCTTGTAATACGTGAGCCGGTCGGGGTCGCGCAATGTCGGTAGATCGCGGGCCACGCCGAACGGTTCGGTGATCACGTATTGGTGCTCGACCGACACCAGCGGCACGTTCACGCCGATCGCCGCGGCCAACTGGCGGGTCCACTGCCCAGCGCACAGCACGACTACCTCACATTCGATGCGGCGCTCAACACCGAGATGCGACGTGACCACACCGGTGATCCGACCGTCGGCCACGTCGATGCGTTCGACAAAGCAGTCCTCGACGATCGTCGCCCCGGCCTGGCGGGCCCCTTTGGCGAGCGCCATCGTGATGTCGGTCGGGTTGGCCTGTCCGTCGGTTGGCAAGAACGCCGCCCCGACCAGGTCGTCGACCTGCATCAGCGGCCACATGGCGCGTGCTTCGGCCGGCGACAGTAGGTGCATCTCGAGCCCGAACGAGGTAGCTGTCGTGGCCTGCCGTTTGACCTCTTCCCACCGCTCGGCGTTGCACGCCAGGCGGAGGCCGCCGTTCATCTTCCACCCTGTCGCTTGACCGGTCTCGGCCTCGAGCCGCCTGTAGAGATCGACCGAATAGCCGAGCAGCTGGGTTGTGTTGGCACTCGATCTGAGCTGGCCGACCAACCCGGCGGCGTGGAAGGTTGAACCGCATGTGAGTTGGCCACGCTCGACGAGCACGGTGTCGGTCCAACCGAGATGGGCGAGGTGGTAAGCCGTTGAGCAGCCGACGATCCCGCCGCCGATGATCACTGCCCGCGCCGAGGTATGGAAATCGACCATCGCCGCGGATTCTACTCGTCACCCAACCGCGCTCGAGAAAGGGCCCACCATCCGTGGCGTCCGAAGCATCGATCAGAGCCGCACTGCGTAACGGTTTGGTGCCAGGCACCAAACCGTTACGCCGTGCTGTCACGTTGGGAGGCGGTAGTGGTGGGATTTGGGGCGGGTGAGGGCGAGGAACCCCCACTTCGACAGCGAGCAGCCGCGGCCTGTGTCTTTGACCCCGACCCACGGCAGCATCGGGTCGAGGTAGTCGCATCGGTTCATGAACACTGTTCCCGTCTGTAGACCGTGGTCGATGCTGCGAACCGCATCCGGGTCTCGAGACCACACCGAGGCCGACAGGCCGTATCGGCTGTCGTTCATCAATCGCACCGCCTCGGCGTCGTCTGCGACCGACATGATGCCGATCGCCGGGCCGAACGTTTCCTCGGTCATCAGCGCCATCTGGTGGTCGACGTCGATCAGCACTTGGGGCGCCATGTAGGCCGTGCCGGGAGTGTCGCCAGGGAAGTCGGATGCATCGATCAGAGATCTTGCTCCGGCCTGCACGGCGTCGGCTACCTGCAGTCGCACTTGGTCGGCAGCGCGCGCCGTGACCATTGGCCCGAGCGTCGTCGTGGGGTCGAGCGGGTTGCCGAGCACGAGCCGGTTGGTTTCGGCCACGAACAGTTCGACCACTTCGTCGAAGATGCCGGCGTGGACGTAAATCCGCTCGATCGCACAGCATGACTGCCCGGAGTTGAAGAAGCTGCCCTCGACCAGCGCCGGCACGGTGTGGGCCAGGTCGGCGTCGGCGCGCACGTATGCCGGATCCTTGCCGCCGAGTTCGGTGGCGACTCCGATGAATCGATCGGCAGCGGCCTTCTGAATCGTTCGACCAGCCTCCACCGATCCGGTCAGGACGACCTGATCAACCACCGACCCACCGATCAGGGCTGCCGCAACGGAGTGCGACATCGCCAGCGGCACCAACAGGTCGTCGGGCAGGCCGGCGGCACTGAAGGTGTCGGCCAGGCGATTGGCGCACGGGGTGGTCTGTGATGCGTGCTTCAGCAAGACAGCGTTTCCGGCCAGCAAGGCCGGAACGATCGAGTTGATCGACGTGAGGTATGGGTAGTTCCACGGGGCGATGATGAACACGACTCCGAGCGGCTCGCGCGAAGCCCACCGGTCGAAGCCGGCGAGATCGTCGAAGTGCTGATCGGCGAGGGCCTCGGGGGCGACGTCGATCAGATAGGTAGAGCGCTCGATCACACCGCTCACTTCGCCGGATCCAACAGCGACCGGGCGCCCCATCAGCCATGCCAGTTCGTTCACGATCTGCTGGCGTTGCTGATCGAAGAGACGCATGAACCGTCGGCAGATCATCTGTCGATCGCGCATCGGAACCTGGGCCCATTGCGCTTGCGCCTGCTGGGCCCGCAACGCAGCGTCGGTCACCTGCTGCTGATCCGACAGGGAGTGTTGGGAGTACACCTCGCCGTTGACGGGCGACACGATCTGAATGGAGTGGGACAACTTGGAATTCTCCTCTGTGACGTGGCCTGTGACGCCCATCGTGCGTGGTATCGAGTATGCCAGGGAACCCGTACAAGCGATCGCTCCGGAACCGCCGCAATCGTGTGCCTGACACACTCAGCGCGGGTGTTCTCAGTCGGTGATCCAGGGTTCGATCTCGATCCCGAGACCGTCGGCAATGCGGTTGGCGTAGGCGTAGTAGGCGACCACTTCGACTATGTCGAGGATGTCACGGTCAGAAAAGCCGGCCGTTCGCAGCACTTGGGTGTCGTCGTCGTTCATCGCGCCGGGTGTCACGGTGAGTTTGATCGCAAACGACAGCATCGCTTGGCGCTTTTTGGAAAGGTCGGCGATTCGCCAGTCACGCTCGACGGCGGTTACCAGTTCATCGTTCTTGAGCAGCAGGCGCAGACCGCGCCCGTGATGATCTATTCAATAGTGGCAGTGGTTCTCAAGGCTGACGACGAGCGCGATCAGCTCGCGTTCGACCTTGCGCAGCGAGGCCGTGCTCGCCATCGCGGACCCGTACAAACTCTGATGCGCAGCCAATCCGCGGGGGTTGAGCGAGTGCACGGCGATGATGTTGTCGACGCGTCCGTATTTCGGGTCGACGACCGTTGGGTACAGCTTGCCGAGCTCGCCGTCCCACGAATCATCGGGCACGGTCTCAATTCTTGCCATTTGCCAGCGTCTCACATCGTCGTGGGCGACGGCAGCACAGCGAGCTACTCGGCACGATCACACAATGCCAGAATTTGACGTGCCGTTCATCCTCGCAATCGAGTGTTCTCGGGATCGAAAAGCGGCTCGGTCCCGACCGTCGCCGGTTGCCGCCGACCGAATATCTCGACCTCGAGCTTTGTCCCCGACGCCTCGAACTCGGGACGAACGTAGGCGAGTGCCACGCTCTGGCCGAGTGTGAAGCTCCAACCGCCGGACGTGACGAGGCCCACCCGGCGATCACCGCTGAACACCGAAGCGCAGAAGGGCGCGTCGGCATCGCCGGGATCATCAAGGGTCATCGACACGAAGCGCCAAGCGGGGCCACTCTCGCGCTCGGCGACCATCGCCGGCTTGCCGACGAAGTCGGGCTTGGAAAGGTCGACGAAGCGATCCATCGACGCGTCGAACAGCGAGAACCCGATCTCAAGATCGACCTTCCACCCTCGGTAACCCTTGTCGAGGCGCAGACTGTCGACGGCGTAAATGCCGAAATCGCGAATGCCGTGTGGTTCGCCGGCCGACCAGATCGCGTCGTACAGGGCTTCTATCTGGGCGTTGGAAGCGTGCAGCTCCCACCCCAGTTCGCCGACGTAATTGACCCGCAGGGCGCGGACCGGACCGACCGCGGTCGCGATCGAACGCATCGACAACCACGGGAACGCGGCGTTGTCGAGCGGCGTTTCGGTGATCTGGGACAACACCTCACGCGACCTCGGACCCGCCAGAACGAGCGAGCCGTAGTCGGCCGTGACGTTGCTGACCGCGACCGAGCCGTCGTCGGGCAAGGCGTGCTCGAGCACGTCGAGGTCGTGCCACTCGGCACCGGCCGCGCCCACGAGATAGAAGTGATCGTTGGCGACCCGGGTGAGCGTGAACTCGCTGAGCACCTTGCCATCGGGCAGCAGGGCGTACACGAGCGACACGCGTCCCAGCCTTGGCAGTTTCGTGCACAGCAGACGGTCCAGATAGGACTCGGCGCCAGTACCGCGCACCTCGAACTTAGAGAAGCCCGGAAAGTCGAGCAGTCCGACACGGTTGCGCACAGCGTCGCATTCCTCGGCCACCAAGGGGCGCCAAGCGTTGCGACGCAAGAACGACAGCGAGTGGTCGGTGATCGCTGCGGGCGTTCCGTGGCCCGTGTCGAACCAGGTCGGACGCTCCCACCCGCCCCGGGCGCCGTAGTAGGCCCCTTTTGCAAGCAGCTTGGCGTACAGCGGTGACGTGTAGGCCGGCCGGCCGGCCGGCCGCTCCTCAAATGGGAAGCCCATCGCGTACTCGTTCTGGTACACCTCGATCGCCTTGTCGATCGTGTACTGGGTCGTTGCGTAGTCCTTGTAGCGGCGACGATCGATCGACCAGATGTCGAACTCGGGCCGGCCGTCGAGGATCCATTCGGCGATCGCCTTGCCGGCGCCTCCACCTTGTGCGATGCCGAAGCTGAACGTGTTGCAGTGGAAGAAGTTGCGCAGGCCGCGCTCGGGGCCGAGATAGGGATTGCCGTCGGGTGCGTACGGGATCGGCCCGTTGACAACGCGGGCGATGCCTGCCTCGCCCAACACGGGCACCCGCTCGCCGGCGTCGAGGATCTGCGGTTCAAGCCGTTCGAGGTCTTCGCTCCACAGCATGTTGGCGAACTTGTCGGGGATGCCGTCGCGCCACATCGCGGTGGCCTTCCACTCGTACGGCCCAAGGATGAAGCTGTTGCGCTCTTGGCGCAGATAGTACGACGTGTCGGGGTCGCGCAGCAGCGGGAGCGGGGTGTCGCGCGCCGTTAGCTCGGCGATCTCGTCGGTTACGTAGTACTGATGCGACATCTGCGCGATCGGATGGTGGCGGCCGATCAGCTGCATCACCTCGCCGGCGCGGTAGCCGGCTGCATTGACCACGATCTCGCAGTCGACGACGTGATGCTCGCCGTCGGCGGTGCGAGTTGTCACCGTCCAGGAATGGTTCGGATGCTGCTCCAGTGCGACGACCCGCTCGAAGCGTCGCACCCGCGCTCCGAGTGCACGCCCGGCGCGTGCCATCGCCTGGGTTACCTGGGACGGGTCGATGTCGCCGTCGAGGGGATCCCACAAGGCACCCGCCAAGTCGTGGGTCTCGATCAGCGGGTAACGCTCGACGAGTTGCTCCGGAGTCAGCATGTCGTAGCCCATGCCCTGGGCGTTGGCCATCGAGGTGACGTGGCGAAACTCGGCGATCCGCTCCGCGCCGTGCGCCAACCGCACGGACCCGGTGACGTGGTAGGTGATCGGGAATTCGGGATCTTGAGCCAGCTCGCGGAACAACGCCGCCGAGTAGGACTGCACCTTCATCACGCTCCAGCTCGTGCTGTACGTGGGGACATTCCCAGCCGCGTGCCAGGTCGAACCCGATGTGAGTTCGTCGCGCTCGAGCAACAGCACGTCGCTGCATCCCATCTTCGCCAGGTGGAACATCGTGCTACAGCCGGCGATGCCACCACCGATCACGACGATCCGTGCCTGCTCTCGGGTCGGTTGGTCGCTCACTGCGTGCTCGCTCATGATGCCGGCTCCTTCTCGGTTCGATTTGTGTAATAGTAGACACGAATTACACAGCCCGCATCTAGCGAGCGCTCCACCTCGGAGGACTCATGACCGATCTGCCCACCAATGCTCGCGTCGTCATCGTCGGAGGTGGCATCGTCGGGTGCAGCATTGCCTACCACCTCGCCCTGCGCGGGTGCACCGATGTCGTCCTGCTCGAACGCAAGCAGCTCACCTGTGGCACCACCTGGCACGCCGCTGGGTTGGTCGGGCAACTGCGGGCGACCCACAACCTGACCCGGCTGGCGCAGTACACGACGAACCTATTCGCGACGTTGGAAACCGAGACCGGTCAGGCCACGGGGTTCCAGCAGCGCGGCTCGGTGTCGGTGGCGCCCACACAAGAGCGATTCGAGGAGCTCAAGCGCGGCGCTTCGATGGCTCGCGTGTTCGGCCTGGAGGTCGACATCATCACGCCGGCCGACGTCGCCGACTTGGTGCCGTTGGCCAGGGTCGACGACCTGGTCGGGGGTGTGCATCTGCCGAACGACGGCGTGATCAACCCGATCGACACCACTCAGGCGATGGCGAAGGGCGCCCGTGCACTTGGCGTGCGGATCGTCGAGAACGTCAAGGTCGAACGGATCGTGGTCGAACACGGTCGCGCCGTGGGGGTTGTCACCGAGGCCGGAGACATCCGCGCCGACGCCGTCGTGAATGCAGCCGGCATGTGGGGCCGAGAGTTGGGCGATCAGGCCGGCGCCGTGGTACCTCTGCATGCGGCCGAACATTTCTACATCGTCACCGAGGGTGTCGACGGCATCTCGCCCACGATGCCGGTGCTCCGCGATCCTGATGGCTGCGGTTACTTCAAGGAAGATGCCGGCAAGCTGCTCGTCGGGTGGTTCGAGCCGGTGGCGAAGCCGTGGGGCATGGACGGGATCCCCGAGTCGTTCGCGTTCGATTCCCTGCCGGAGGATTTCGAACACATTGCCCCGCTCGTCGAAGCGGCGGCGCACCGGATGCCGTTGCTCGCCTCGGCCGGCATCCGACTGTTCTTCAATGGTCCCGAGGCGTTCACCCCTGACGATCGCTATCTGCTGGGCGAGTCGCCCGACGTGAAAGGCCTGTTCATGGCCTGTGGGTTCAACTCGATCGGGATCCAGTCGTCGGGTGGGGCCGGCAAGGTCCTTGCCGATTGGATCATCGACGGCTACCCACCGATGGACCTGTGGGATGTCGACGTCCGCCGCGTGATGCCGTTCCAGCGCAACCGCTCGTACCTGCACGACCGCACGATCGAGGCGTTGGGGCTGTTGTACGCGATGCACTGGCCCTTCCGCCAGCCCGACACTGCCCGGGGTGTGCGGCGTTCGGCACTTCACGATCGGCTGGCCGAGCGGGGTGCCTGTTTCGGTGAGATGGCCGGCTGGGAGCGTGCCAACTGGTTTGCCCCGGCCGGTGTCGAGCCGGTGTACGAGTACAGCTACGGCAAACAGAACTGGTTCCCGCACTCCGCCGCCGAGCACGCCGCGGTCCGCACCGCGGTGGGCGTGTTCGACCAGTCGTCGTTCGGCAAGTTCTTGCTCGAGGGCCCCGACGCCGAGGCCGTGCTCAACCAGATCTGCGCCAACGACGTCGCCGTTCCCGTCGGCCGGATCGTCTACACCCAGTGGCTCAACGAGCAGGGTGGCATCGAAGCCGACCTCACTGTCACGCGTGAGGCGCACGACCGCTACTTGATCGTCACCGCGGCGGCGACACAAGTACGCGATCTGGCATGGTTGAAGGACCACATCCCCAACGGGGCTCGCGCCGTCGCCACCGACGTCACGTCCGCCCATGCCGTGCTCGGTGTGATGGGGCCCAACTCCCGAGCGCTGCTCGCCACACTGACCCCCACCGACATGTCCAACGACGCGTTCCCGTTCGGCACGTCGCGGATCATCGATCTCGGCTACGCCAGGGTGCGCGCCAGCCGGGTCACCTTCGTTGGTGAGCTGGGGTGGGAGCTCTACATCCCGACCGAGTTCGCGACCGGGGTGTACGACGTCCTCGTGGATGCGGGCTCGGGGTTCGGTTTGCGCCAAGCGGGGTACCACGCGCTCAACTCGTTGCGGATGGAGAAGGGGTACCGGCATTGGGGCCACGACATCTCACCGGACGAAACCCCGCTCGAGGCCGGGCTCGGCTTCGCTGTGCGTTGGACGAAGCCAGACGGATTCATCGGCCGCGATGCCCTGATCGAGCAGAAACAGCATGGCGTCAAGCAGCGCCTCGCCCAGTTTGCGCTGCATGACCGCCAGCGGCTGCTATACCACAACGAGCCGATCTGGCGCGATGATGTTCTGGTCGGACGCATCACCTCGGGGATGTACGGGCACACGCTGGATGCATCGCTTGGGATGGGGTACGTGGGTGATGCCGGCCGAGTCGTCGACCGCGAGTTCGTTCTGGCTGGTCGCTACGAGATCGAGGTGGCTGGTGAGCGCCTGCCAGCCAATGTGTCACTCGCCCCGCTGTACGACCCCAAGAGCCTGCGCGTCAAGAGCTGAGCACGATGGCGATCCGGGCTGTACACACAGCGGACGAGGCGACCTCGCCCTCCGATTCCGCGCCGTTCGACGATGCCCTGATAGGTGGGCGACTGCGCGAGCTACGCAAAGCCAAGGGGCTAACGCTCAAGGACGTCGCGACAGATACCGGCATCTCTGTTAGCTATCTCAGCCAGATCGAGCGCAACGTGTCGCGGCTCCCGATCGGTGTGCTCAAGCGGATCTCCGACGTACTCGGCGTACACATGCACTGGTTCTTCCAGCACGGGGCCGAGGGGCCAGCCGAGGAGCGCGAGATCGTGGTGCGTGCCGGCCACCGCCGAAACCTGACCTTCACCGGGCTCGGGATCAACGAGGAGTTGCTTTCGCCCAACCTCTCCGGGCCCCTGGAACTGCTGATCAGCACGATCCACCCGGGCGCCGACAGCGAGTTTTACGAGCACGATGGTGCCGAGGCCGGCCTGGTGATGTCGGGCGACCTGGAGCTATGGGTCGGCGAGCAGCACTTCCGGCTGCATGCCGGCGACAGCTTTGCGTTCGAGAGCACCAAACCGCACCGCTGCGCCAACAGCACGTGCGAACCCGCCAAGGTGCTGTGGGTGATCACGCCGCCGCATTACTGAGCAGCTGGACCGAGCCCGGCCGCATCGACCGCGGCTGGATACATGTCGGGATCGTCGGCGATCTCGGCGTGCAGCCATTCGCGGAAGGCCAATACGGCGACGTCATCGCGACGGTCGCGGCGGCAGACGAAATACCACCGTCGCGGTTGCGACACCTCGATCGGAAACGGTGCCACGAGGCGACCGCTGCGCAGGTCGGCGGCGGCGAGGAAGGTTGGCACGATCGCCACCCCTTGCCCGTCGGTGGCCGCTTCGAGGGCGAGCAGGTACGAGTCGAACCGCGGAGCGAGAAGGCCATGCACCTCTGGGACGCCGGCGGCGTCGAGCCAGGTCGACCACTCGTCGGCCGCCGTGTACAGCTGCAGCAACGATTGGTTGACCAGGTCGGCCGGTTGACGCAGCCCGATCCCACCGTGGACGAGCGCTGGACTGCACACCGGCGTCAGGCGCGCATCGAACAGATGCGTGTAGTCGATCCCCGGCCGGTCCGGGCGTTCGGTGCACACGATCGCCACATCGCCGGCGGCCTCGTCGAATTCCCAGTCGAGGTGGCTGGCGTTGAACCTGACGAGGATCTCCGGATGGGATGACCCGAATGTGTGCAGGCGCGGGATCAGCCAGCGGGCGGCCATCGTGACGTACACCTGCACATCGAGTTGATCGACCCGCCCCGACCCGGCGACGACCGCCGTGCCCGCAGCGATCCGTTCGAGGCCGTCGCTCACGTACGCCTGGTAGTGAATGCCGGCGGTGGTGAGCTCGACGCGACGGTTTCGGCGATCGAACAGCGAGACCCCGAGCCGTCGCTCGAGTTGGGCGACCTGGTGGCTGATCGCCGACTGGGTGACCATCAGCTCCTCGGCCGCGACCCGAAAGCTGAGGTTGCGGGCGGCGGCGTCGAAGGCGCGCAGCGAGGCCATTGACGGGAGCCCTTCCATGATCCGCAGGTTACATGAGATCTTCTCATCGATCGATGAGAGAAGATCGCTTGTTGTGGGCGTCGATTCAGTTCAGAATGATCCAAACTGCAGCAGCAAGGGGGATTTCGATGAGCGATGCTCAACAGGCTGGGCGACGTGGCGGACGCGAGGCGAGGCGCGCGCTGCGCGCCGCGCCATTGGCGCTCGATGTCCGCCCGGTCAACCCCGGCATGGTCAGCGGGCGCTATGCGGCGCTGACCGATGCCGAGGTGATGAAGGTTCACCTGGCCGCGCTCGACGTCCTCGAGAACATCGGACTCGCTGACGCGATCCCGTCGTGCCTCGACGTGCTCCTGCCGAAGGGCTGCACGATCTCCGACGAAGGCCGCCTGTTGTTCCCCCGCGGTCTGATCGAGGACACCGTCGCCATGGCCGGACGCAACTTCGTCCTGCACGGTCAGGATCCCAAGCACGACATGGAGCCGTGGGGCAAGAAGGTCTACTTCGGAACCGCTGGGGCGGCTGTGTACATCATCGATCCGATCACGGGTGAGTATCGCGAGTCGCTGTCACAGGACGCCTACGACATCGCCCGCCTGGTCGACACGATGGAGCACATCCACTTCTACCAGCGCGCCGTGGTGCCGCGGGATCTCCCTGACCCGGCCGAGATGGACATCAACACCTGCTACCTCAGTGTGAGCGGAACGACGAAGCACGTCGGCACCTCGTGGGTGCACCCTGATCACCTGGAGGCGTCGCTCAAGATGCTGCACCAGATCGCCGGCGGCGAGCAGCAATGGCGGGCGCGTCCGTTCGTCAGCCAGTCGAACTGCTTCGTGGTTCCCCCGCTCAAGTTCGCCGCCGACGCATGTCGCTGCCTGGAGATGGCTGTACACGGCGGGATGCCCGTCTTGTTGTTGTCGGCCGGCCAGGCTGGCGCCACCGCGCCGGCGGCGCTGGCAGGGGCGCTCGTGCAGGAGGTCGCCGAGGTGCTCGCCGGACTGGCGTATGTGAACGCCATCAAGCCGGGCCATCCGGCGATCTTCGGACTCTGGCCGTTCGTGTCGGATCTGCGTTCGGGGGCGATGTCGGGGGGCAGCCCTGAGCAGGCGCTGCTGTCAGCGGCGTGTGGTCAGATGGCCCACTTTTACGATCTCACCGGAGGCACATCGTCGGGCATCAGCGATTCGAAAATGCCCGATGCGCAGGCCGGCGCCGAGAAGGGCTACAACCACGCGCTCGTCGGCAACGCCGGCGCCAACCTGATCTACGAGGCGGCCGGGATGCACGGCAGCCTGCTCGGGTTTTCGCTCGAGGGCGTGGTGCTCGACAACGACATCATTGGCGCCGTACAGCGCACCATCAAGGGCATCGAGGTCTCCGACGAGACGCTCTCGCTCGACACGATCCGCAGCGCGGTAATCGGCGGCCCCGGTCACTATCTCGGCTCGCCCCAGACACTCGAGCTGATGCAGACCGAATACATCTATCCCGCGATCGGCGACCGACTGAGCCCGAAAGAATGGAACGAGGTCGGCCGTCCGATGATCGTCGACCAAGCGATCGCCAAGGTTCGCGACGTGCTCGACCGCCACTTCCCCGATCACATTCCTGAGGATGTCGACGCCGCGATCCGGGCCGAACTGCCGATCAGTTTCCCGCGTGATCGGATGATTTCCAGGGCCGCCCCGGTCGCAACGATTCCGGTGGAGTCGATCGCCGTCTGAGCGGTCGGCGTGTCGTGCCGGGATCGCGGATCGCGTCGTGCCAGGTGACCAACGCACGACCCGGCCGAACCGAAGCCGTGATGGAGGACGCCCTAGTTGCACACCGCGCGGCGGTCTATGACCGTGCTTTCGTAATGCCAGAAGGCCGCTGGCGGTTTGTAAGCCTCCCGCCCACCTCGGCCCGGCGCTTGGTCTAAATGCTGAAGGGGTTCCAGTTCGAGTGGCCGTGTGCTCGGCGCACGCCGGCTCGGCCGCCCACATCGCGTGCAGGAGCGCCCAGTTGTCGGGCCGACCGAGCGTCGTCATCGACAAGGCGGCGATGTTCGTACCGGCGCCGATCTCCTTCGTCTCGACCAGTGCATCGGCGACGAGCGCCGCGTCATCGACCGCCGGGACCGTCACGGGCAGCGCCGCTGGCGCCGTCTCGGACGGCTCCGTCGTTGTTGGCGTGGGCGCCGTGGTGGTCGGGGCAGACGTCGATGGAATTGTCTCTGACGTCGGGACCGTGGTGACCTTGTCGGGTCCACCGCTGCGCTCGAGCAACAGCGCCCCGGCTCCGACAATGACGATCGTTGCCGCGGCGGCCGCCAACATGATCCTGTATCGAGGCCCACCCTGGCGGCCGTGATCGGTATCGCCGAGCACGCGCACGTCGTGGGTCGGGTCGGTGCGTTGGTCCCCGTCATCCGTGCCTGCGTCGCTGGCTGCTGAATCAGGTGCTACATCGGATGCAACAAACTCGTCGAGCAGTCGCGCTCGCAGGTCGTCGCGGAACGCGGCGGACGGCTCGGGATCGACGCGATCGAACGCGTCGTAGAGCGGGTGCCGGGTCATGGCTGCCTCTCCTTATGACTTTGGGCGAGCGCTTGCCTGGCGCGGGCCAGCAACGATTCGATTGCGTGTACAGAACGCCCGATCTCACCGGCGATTCGATCGACCGACGACTCGTCGAGGCACTTCAGCACGAGCACCATGCGGTGATCGGCCGAGAGATCACGCAGCAGCTCGTTGAGATGGCCTGGATCGACATCGACCAGGTCGTCGACCGTCTCGTCGTCGCGCCCGACCCCGCTCGACCACGCCAGAGCCAAACGCCGTTGCTCGCGAGCGTTGCTGCGATAGTGGTCGACCAGCTTGTGTCGGGCGCCGGACAAAGAAAGTTCGAGCTGGGTACTGAGTGGGCAGTTCACGAACACTACGTTTCCCGGCCGACCGACCCGGGTCGTCGTGTTGGCTCGTATTGCCAAGTATCACGTTGTTTCTTGGATGAAATCTTGGATGGTGGCGGCCATTCTGGAGGACGTCGAGGTGCCTGTACTCATCCCCACAGCGTCGCAATGGGTGCGGCGACGATCTCGCCGCCCGACCGGACAGCGACCTGATCGAGGAGCTGTGCGACGAGTTCGGGGCGCCGGATCTCGGCGGCCTGCTCGACGTTGGCGAGAGCGGTCACGGTGCGCAGGTACGACTCACACCAGGTAGCGCGGAACCGGCGCGTGGTCGGACCGAGCAGCATTTCGGGAAACCCGCCTTGAGCGATCAGCTCCGCATAGTCGGCCCGGCTGAGCGGTGTGGTCGGCGTGGGTGGTAGCTCGGCATTGAACAGGCCGTCGAGGAAGGTCTCGTGCACGCCGACCCGCTCTCCCATCGAGACCGGCAGGAGTTCAGTCAGCCCGACTCGCCCCGTCAGCGTTTCCGAGAGTGTTCGAGTCGAAAGGAACCGTGTCGAGCCCGCAAGCAGGTACTGCCCGCGATCGTCGGATCGGTCGAGTTGGGCCTTGAGTGCGAGCAGCAATCCGTTCCCGCCGCGCTGGAACTCGTCGATCGCGACTTGCTCGGGTTGACCGTCCAGGAACCCAACTGGATCACTCAGCGCGGCTTCCATCGCGCCGGGCTCGTCCAGCGTGATCACCGGCCCGCGACCCCGCTGTACCTGCTCGACGAGTGTGCTCTCGCCGGACTGGCGAGGGCCATTGATGACGACCGCTCGAAAGTCTCCGAGCAGCTCTTCGGCCGGCTCAGTCAGGTGTCGAGCGATGTCCATCGACGCTCAGGCCAGGCCGGCTAATGAGAATATGCCGGACTACTAATCGAAAAATGCCGAGTATCTGCTGCGGATCTGCCTCAGTCTCGGACGCGGACGACCTCGTGGTCGGTCGACCGGTCGGTTGCGCTGTGCTCTGTTGCCGCCGGCTCAGCGACTGGCGCTATGCCGAGATTCTGGCGGCGTATTTGCGTTGGGCGGCCTGCTTCGAGACACCCAGCATCGCTCCGACCACGACCGATCTGCCCGCCGCGCATCACGAATCGCGTCCAGTAGCGCTGTATTGACGTCGTCTCGTTGCTCGATCAACTTGGCAATCGTGCGGAGCGCGGCAGTATTCGCCTCGACGAGATCATCGGCATCGACATCGTCGGCCCAACGCTCGAGCGCCTCGGCTCGTTGTGTCCGTGTCGTGGTCATGGTGCCCACCAGCCTTTCAGGAACTTGGATCGTGCCTGCATTGCATGAATGATCGTGACGTCCTCGTCGTCACTGACCACCCCGACTTCGAGCGGCCGAGCGTTGCGGGCCGGTCCGACGAACATCGTGACGCAGGGATCAGCTGTCTCGAACGCTCGCCAGTGGTGTCTGAGTGCATGCAGCATGTCGTCATCAGAGACACCGTGCTTGCGGGCGCCCGCCTCGATGTCAACGAACCAAGCCTACGTCGCTTCGATAGTATCGTCAACATGCGTTGACGGCTCTTCTCGAGTGTCACTGCAGCCGAGGGCGCACCGCGCTCCCGGCTGAGGCTCGCGTAGTACGCGTCGAGACGCTGTGTTGTGACGCGTCGCAGGGTGAGCTTGCCGAGAGCGGGCTCGATCATCTTCGACACGAAGCGCCGATACTCCCGGACCGTCGTCGGGGACAACTGATAGGCAACATGGTCAAGCCATCGAGCCAACAGCTCGCGCAGTGTGGTCATCGACGACGTGATCTTTCCAGCTGACACCTCGGTGACGGGTGCCGCGAGGGCGCGCAGTGCCTCCCGTTTGGTGCCGTGAAAGGTACGACTGAGCTGCCTCGCTCGCTCGGGCGGACGTGGCATCGCGGGGGAGCTGCACGACCAGCTCCCAGACCCCGGGACGGTGTTTCTCAGAGCCCAGAAGGAGAATTGAACTCCTGACCTACGCATTGCGAGTGAGATCTGAGCGTTCCGTTGAGTCCTTGAGAGGGCCATCTAGCTGGTATTTCGCGAGGGCGGCGTTCCGCCGAGTCCCGCCGTTTCCGCCCCAACCAAGCGGATTTCTTGGTTGGATTCTTGGTTGGCGACCGGTCGACGTAACTGCGAGGTCGTGTAATCCGGCCGATCCGTGGCGCCCGATCAGCCCTCGGATCCGGGGTGCCGTCGGCAGCGGTCGATACGTGTCCGTGAACCGGCGTTATACGTGTGATCGCGGTCAAGGGCATGTTCTGGCGATTCGGGCACTCGGTGCCGGTCGGTTCTCGATGGATGTGTAGCCGGTCGGCGGGTGCGATGATCAGGGGCCGAGGGTGGCGGCAGGCAGGACAACGACGCCGTCAGGGCGGGTGTAGCCGTATCCGGTGGCGGTGATCACTGCGAGCGTCGCCGGTTCGCCGATCTTGGTGGTGTCCACCTTGCCGCAGAAGGCGAGCAGGTTGGCAGCAGCCATGTCGATGTCGTCCTGGCCGAGCTTCACCTCGAATGCCGCCCAGCGTCCGTCGCCGGCGGTGACGACCGCGTCGATCTCCAGGTCGTCGGAGTCCCGGTAGTGCTGCACGGTGCCGTCCACCGCGTCGGCGAACACTCGTAGGTCACGCACGACGAGCGCTTCGAACAGGTGCCCGAAGTAGTTCAGGTCGGCGAGCAGTTGGCCCGCTCCGGCGCGTAGTGCAGCAACGGCAACGGATGGATCGCAGAACTGCACCCGTGGCGAGTTGCGCAGACGGGCCCGGGAACGCAGATGTGATGACCATGCCTCGAGTGGGTCGAGCATCATCAGGCGCTCGAGGGGTGCCAGGTAGTCGTAGACCGTCGATCGTGCGATGTCAGAGTCGTCGGTGCTCGCGTCCTGCGCGACGCGGGTGACGACATAGTCCATCCCGATATTGCGGGCGAGCGCTTGCAGGACCCGCAGGGCCAGCCTGGGATGCCGCCGGGCCGGGTCGATCGTGGGCAGGTCCACATCGGTGATCGTGGTGACGTAGTCGATGTTCGCTCGCGCCGCAGCGGCGACCGTTCTCGTGAGGTTCAGCGGCCAACCACCACGAACGACCAGTTCGGCGTAGCGGGGCACGGTCATCTCGGTCGACTTTGCGGTCGGCCGGTGTCCGTCAAGTAGCGCCGCCAACGACATCTCACCGGTCGAGTCGCCCGACTCGAAGAGGCTCATCGGTCGCATCGTCAGTCGGGCGAAGCGCCCGGCGCCGCTGTGACGCCGGGCGTCGTTGGGCGGCGTGGCGGAACCGGTGAGGATGTACAGCCCGCTGCCTTGGCGACGGTCAACCTCGGCGCGAACGTGGTTCCACACCCTGGTGGCGTCGAGCTGCCACTCGTCGATGAGCTGTGGTGGGTTACCGGACAGCACGAGCGTCGGGTCCACGCCGAGGGCGGCGCGTGCCTGATCGTCGGTGTCGAGGTAGACGCGACTGGCGGCCTGCTGTTCGGCGGTGAATGTCTTCCCGCATGCCTTCGGACCTTCGACCAGCACCGCGCCGGCGGACGCAAGACGGTCAGCCAACACGGAATCGATGACGCGGGAGCGGTAGACGACCATCACACAAGCCTACAGGTTGCAGCCACCTCAGGCTACACATTGCAGACTATGCAGAATGCATGTTGCAACCCTGCTGAGCTACAGATTGCGAGAACTCGCGATGGTGCCGACTCCGTGAAAAGCCGATCCGGTTCCGTGCCACTGAATCCACTTTGCGTGGATCTGGGTCCGGCATGGCGTCCCCCGAAGCCCTCGCGGATGACCTCAGGATCACACGTGCACGGTGATGGGCGACCGACTCGCCGATGCCGATGCCGATGCCGATGCCGATGCCGATGGTCGTGCTCGTGACGAGGGACTGATCTGCCGCCGAGACCATGCGCGTCTCATCGAGGAGATCGGGGCCGCCCGATGAGGGAACCGCCGGCGAAGCAACGAACTCTGGCAGCGCGGCTGCGCAATCTTGCCGGCGAACTCGGCATAGCCGAGCCGAGACTCCGGCGCACAGTGGCGCACACGATCGTCGGTCAGATGCTGCCGGCCGGCGTGGTGAAAGGTGGCGCGCCAGCCGAGCCCGCACGACATGGAGTCGGTCCAGTGTCGCAGTTGGCGATCCCTTGTGCGGGCCGGAGAGAACCGATCCGCTCGTTCCTCGTGTCGGCGATGGCTATATCCTGGGCAGAATGAGCGTGCCGGTGCTGGCCGATCTGCGTGAGCGCCGCAGCGAGATCCTCCAAATGGCGCACGCACGCGGTGCGAGTCGAGTCCGAGTTTTCGGATCAGTCGCTCGCGGTGATGCCACCGACACCAGCGACATCGATTTCCTCGTCGACCTCGACGAGGAACGCGGATTGTTCGACCTCGGGGGTTTGCTGATGGACCTTCAGGATCTCCTCGGACATTCCGTTGATGTCGTCACTGAGGCGGGTCTGCGCTCTCGTGTTTCCCAACGCGTGCTGAGTGACGCCGTCGAGCTGTGAGGAACGACGAGGAGCGACTCCTCGACATGTTGGAGATGTGCGACCTGCTGCTCGCACACGCGTCCGACCAGTCCGTGCTCGCCCCCGATCCCTCGTCCAAGCGGCTGCCCAACGGTGGCTAGAAATGCTCGGCGAGGCGGCGTCGCATCTGTCTGACGAAGTTCGGTCGGCCCATCCAGAAGTTCCGTGGCGCGAGATCATCGGAACTCGGGTGATCCTCGCCCACGCCTATTTCCACGTCGATCAGGACATCATCGGCAACGTCGTGGAGCGCGACATCCCTGCCGTTCGAGTCCAACTTCAGGCGATCCTGGACGACCACCAGGCTGGGTAGACCTCTTCTGCCCGTGCCGGGATGGCGCTCACGCAATGAGCCCTTCATGCCCGCAATCGCTAACCAAATTCTTGGTTAGCTGCTTGGTTGGAGTTCCTTGAATTCGCAGCCACTCTCGAAAGACTCCGATCTACCTGGTGTTTCTCAGAGCCCAGAAGGAGAATTGAACTCCTGACCTACGCATTACGAGTGCGTTGCTCTACCGACTGAGCTATCTGGGCGGGACCGGTCGAAAACCTGGGAGAAAACCCCCGGGGGCTGGTCGAACGGTTATGGCGGCTGAAGCGTATCGCTGCGGAACGGTCGCGCCGACCCGGTTCGAGGTCTGAGTCGGCGGATTTCGACGGTGGTTGCCCGACGGATCGGTGCCGACCCGCGGTTGTTCCGCCTGGTGGGCGGTGTTGATGCTGGTCGTGTTACGCGGCGGTTGCGTGTTGTCGTCGCCGGTGCAGGTGGAGTGCCAGCCCGTTGACGCACAGGGCGTAGGTGAGCAGGTTGAGGGTTTGGCGGTGTTGCCCGATGCTGTGGGCGCGTCGCAGCCAGAGGGTGTCGTCGAGGTGGCGGTTGATGCTTTCGGCGTCGTTGCGACGGGCGTAGAGGCGGTCGAAGTCGGGGTCGTCGGGTGGGATCGGCCGAACGTTCTCGGTTCGGTTGAATTTGCGTTTGGTGTCGTCGGTGTTGGCGTGGAGGCGCACGGTGATCATCCCTCCGCCGTGTTCGGTGGGGAGGCGGTGGTCGTTGTACCAGCGGTAGGTGCCGGCTTTGGATTGGGCGCGGTGGGTTCGGACCCGCTCGAGCGCGATGAAGGCGATCTCGCCGGTGTCGGTGAGTTCACCGACACCGAGTTGGCCGCCTCGCGAGAACAACTTCAGATCGACGGTTCCGGTCGGGGTCGTGATGCGTTTGGTTTCGACGTAGACGATCTTGTCGACACGTTTGACGGCTTTGCTGTTCTTGTTGTGGATCCGACGGGCGGCGGCGACCCGGCTGACGGTGAGTATTCCAAGGTCGCGCAGGAACGTTTGGTGGTGAACACCGCGCAGGGCGCCGTCGTAGATGACTGCTTGGGCGCCGGGTATTTCTGGTGCGAGGGCGGTGAACATGGTGACGGCTTGGGCTGCTTCGCCGCCGGGGTGGTCGACGTGGCCGGCGTCGAGGATGATCCGGGCGTTGGGGTGTTGACCGCGGGCGGCGATGATCACGTATTTGCAGCCCCACACCATTTCACCGGTTCCTTCGACATGGAGGGCGGCGTCGGTGTCGGCGCGCGGGTAACGGATCTCACCGGTGTGTTTGTTGATGATCTTGTCGCCGGGTCGTGCCCGGAACAGCGGCGTGATCACCTTGCCGTCAGCATGCACCACCCGATCCAGATCAGGGTGGGTCCACGACCCGCCACCAGCCGGGTTGAGCAGGCCGATCCGCTTCGCCTGCGCCGCAGCGTGTTGGCGGTGGACCGCCCGCAAACGTTCGAGGACCTCTGGCTGGGTGAGATACGTGGTGCGCCCGTACAGGTAGTGGTGGCGTCGCATCGACATCTCAGGCAGCCAACGATCAGGTTCGGTAGGGAACCGCTCGCGAACGATCTTGCGGATCCGACCCCACACCAGGGGATGGCCGAGTTCGGCTTCGACCTTGCGAGCCGACGCATAGACCTTGCGGTCTCAGAAGGCGGCTAATTGTGTTGTGGGATAGCACGGAGAAGGTGAACGGCATCGCATCCTCGTGCCGCAGGCACCCTGATCCGATGAGTTCTTTCGTGTCACCTGGCATGAGTCGCGTGGTGTGATGGTCTTATCCCATTGCGACGGCGATTGTTGCGTTGCGGCCACTCCCGTCCGCGATGCCGATATCTCGGAGTCCGCCCTTCCGCCCGTCGGCCCTTCCGCAGAACGCGGGATCGCCGTGTGAGCACGGCAGGACACCTCGACTACGCTGGCCCCAGAGCACCAACTGGGAGACAAACCATGACCATTCCGACCGAACCTGTGGGAAGCGTGCCTCGGAGTGCTGAACTCCAGGCGGGAATGCAGGCCCACGCTGATGGCTCGTTATCAGCCGAAGCGCTCAATGACTTGTTCGACGCTGCAGTATCTGAGACCGTGGCCAGGTTTGAAGCCACCGGCTCGCCGGTCGTGACCGACGGCGAGCAGACGAAGTCGAGCTTCGCCACCTATCCGCTCGAGGGCCTGGCTACTTTGGCGCCGAACGGGGTGAAGATTCCGTTCGAGGATGGCCACGTACGGCAACTCCCGGTCATCACCGCCGGGCCATTCCAATACCAAAACCTTGCTGGCAGTTACGTGAAGCGCACACGCAAGTTCACCGACCGTCCGGTGAAGCAAGCCGTCATCTCGGCATCGGCGATGGGCCTGCTCTACCCGGCGGCGGGGCTTGATGGGTACAGCCCCGAGCAGTTCCACGACGACCTGATCGACCAGGCGGTTGCCGACATCCGCAGCTGCCTCGACGCGGGCGCCGACAGTGTGCAGGTCGATTTCACCGAGGGTCGGCTGGCACTCAAGCTCGACCCATCTGGCGGCCTCCTGCAAGACTTCATCGATCTGAACAACGAGGTCTTCGCTCGATTCTCAGACGAAGAGCTTCAGCGCATCGGTGTGCACACGTGTCCCGGAGGTGATCACGACAGCACCCACAGCGCCGACATCGATTACGTCGAATTGATACCGAAGCTGCTCACGCTGAGCGCCGGGCGATTCTTCATGCAGATGGCCAGCGAGGCCGATCCGGGGAGGTCGCTTGCGGTTGTGGCGCAGCACCTGCAGCCGCATCAACGGGTCTACGTGGGCGTGATCGACGTCTGTAACGAGGTGGTCGAATCGGCTCAGACCGTCTGCGATCGGGTACTCGCTGCGGCCGAACATATCCCCGTTGGGCAGCTCGGAACCACCGATGATTGCGGGTACTCGCCGTTCAGCGATGACATCGCCACCAGTCGCGACACCGCCTTCGCCAAGATCTCGGCGAGAGTTCAAGGCACGCAGATGGCAGCCGACAAGCTTGGAATCTAGTCCCGCAGCCGTTCACCGCACTCGGTTGCTGACCGAGTGCGGTGAACTTGGGAACCCGGCACGAGGTCAGGCGACTCATCCGGGCCCGGTCTCGCTTCGCTGACGTTGGGCGTTGCTCGGCCGTCATCCTGCGACGAGTTGATCGACGACGAGAGTTCCGTCGACGACTTCACCGAACAAGGTGACCTGCCCGCCGGTCCATGTCACCGCGCCGGACTGCTCGACACTTACAAGTTCGTCATCGGCCAATCCGCCGACCTGGTCAAAACCGAATCCCTCGACCGGCACCGACGCCCCGCCACACTGCGGCGGGAACGACTCGGCCAATACGCTGCACAATCTGAGCCCACTTCCGTCATCGAACAGGTAGCCCCGTATCGCCATGATCCCCGTGGCGTCCGGCGCAAGCGCCTCGTCGATTGTCAGGCCGCCGTCAAGTGTCACTGCTCCGCTCGTGACGATTCCTGCGGCATCGTCGACATCAAGGCCGTCAGGGCCCGAGACGTCATCTAATACAGCGGTGTCGTTGCAGTCGACGACGCCCTCGATGCACGCAGCGGCGACCGCCGGTACATCATCACCAGAAATCGTCGTGTTGCTCTTTTCGTCAGACGAGCCACACGCCGAGAACATCAACACCGCTGCGGCAATCACCGCTACTCGGCTCTTAATCATCACACACCTCTTTCCATAACGACCGTTGTTGGTCCAATATCAGTTT